>CALYAE010000072.1 GCA_944393435.1 uncultured Clostridia bacterium | reverse complement strand
ATAGTCATCTCCACGTTCGATTTCAGGATCTTTATATTCTGGAAGTGTTTCATCTGTTGGAAGTGTTACATTATCTTTTCGAGAATCTCTATCTTCGATAGCATCTTTTTGACTATCTGTAAAATCTGTGATTTCTGCAATATTCGTAATTTTTTCGTATAAATCAATATTTTCCTTTACTCTACATTTAATTTGTACATCAATATAATCTAATGTTTTTCCATCAAATGCCTTTAATAAAACTTTATCGTTTTGTGTTGTTCTATTTGCAAAAATAGAATCTCTACTTGCCGAGTGGCTTGTATCTGGTGATGTAATATCAGTTCTAACTTCTCTTCCATCTGTATTTGGTACTACTGTCCAACCATAAGATGCATTTAACTCATCATCTACAATAAATTCTAATTGTTCTGGTAAGTAGTCTGTAATTTCTGTTACATAACCATCTAATTGTCCTTCATTATATACACGAATGGTATAAATTACTTCATTTCCATTAGAAACACTAACTGGCTGTTTAGAATGGTTATAGATAGCTGTTGTAGAAGTTCCATTTACTAATGGTGTTACATCTACTATTGGAGCTCTATTATAGTTTTTAACATTTGTTCCATTGTTTACTGATACAATGAATTTTCTTAAAGCTAGGTCAAAGTATTGTCCTTTTAAAACTAAATTTTCAAAATCGTCGTCATCTTCTTGGCTTGTGTTTCCATAGTGATCTTTATCTACATTATCTGGCTCTGAATCACGATCTAAATCTTGATTGGTATTTCCATCTTTATCTTCATGTGCCGTAATTTCTGCAATATTTTTTAAAGATTGGTCACTTTCTCCTACTGTTGCTGTTACTTCACATTCAATTTGAATATCTTCATAATCTAAGGTTGTTCCGTTAAATGCTTCTAGCATTTTATCTTTTAAATAATCTGTTACAATGGTTTTTCCATCCCCTGATGGATTTGTCCATCCATAATTTTTGTTGATATCACTATCTGGTAAAAAGGTAAGTCCATCTGGTAAATAATCTGTAATTTGTGTTGCATAACCATCCACATTACCTTCATTATATACACGAATAGTATAGATTACGGTATCACCTGTTTGTACTGTTAAAGCATTTTTTGGATGTACTTTATTTGCAGTTAGAGTACTTCCATTTTCTAATCTTTCAAGTTCAGAAGTTGCAATTTGTGGTGTTCTATCATTTTGCCCTGTTAATGTATTACCATTAATAGATACAATGAATTTTCTTAAGGCTAAGTCAAAAATTTTGTTTTCTTCTGTATTTCCTATGCTGTCTTCAAATGGAACTTCTTCTTTTTCCACAATAACAACTGGTTGGTCTTTTGTAGTTGGATCTGCTACTGACCAATAAGTAATCGTTGTTGTTAAAAATGATCCACTAATTTCAAATTCTATATTAGAGATATCTGTGGCCCATGGTATAGAAATGTAGAAAGTTTGCCCTACTAAATCTTGTAAAGTAGTTCCACCTGCAACTGGGCTTTGTTCTTCATCTAAGAAAATAACATCTGTAATTTCTGTTCCTGCTGCATCTAAAAATTTACCTTCTAGTATATATTCAATATCTCTTACTTCATTCATGGTATATGGACCAACGATGATACGATTTCCTACTGTTCTAGTAGTAATATTGCTATCTGCAATTTGTACTGGTGCTACTTTAGAATTACTATTTGTAATGTCATACTCAAATCCTGGCTGTTGTGGTGTTCCTACTAAATAGTTAAATAGTGCTTGACATCCTATTGCTCTATCATAACCATTTTCAAAGGTTTGGTCATCACTTAAGTTTATATATTCACTTCTATCATCACCTGCTATTTTATTTAAATAAAATTCAATTGTATTTACATGGTATGGGTCACCTGCTGGGTTAGTAAAATACCATACTGCTAATTGTTGTACACTATCAATATCATCGTCTGTTAAAAGGCTTAGTTCATAATCTCCATTTGTATCTGGATTACCTTCATCTTCTGCATATTGTGCAGCTGCCTGAATTAACATCTCTTTATTTTTTTCTGCCTGTTCTCTTTGGCTAACAGAGGTAGGTGCCACATAGCTATGATCTAAAACCCAAACTAAAGCCTCATACTCTTGGCTTCCAATATCAGGTAATGCTGCTTGATAGGTAGCTGGTATACTATCTGGATCTTTTAAGTTAAAATATCTGGTATAATGTGTTTCTTGTGGAGTGCCTGTTGCAAAATCGTCACTACCAAATCCAGGTCCACCCTTGATACAGTAAATAGTATCATTGGCATTTCGATTGGTATCATAGATTTTCCATACATTTCTTCTACTATTTCCTAATTGGTAACCATAACCTCCTTCTGTGGTTCTAATCATTTTTAGGTTTAAATACAAGCTACCTGTTGCTGCTTGCACTTTGTTTGTTAAACTCATTGCTGTGATAAGTAATAATAAAATTACTGTAAATACAATTCCTTTTTTAAGTTTCATTCTTTTTCCCTTCCTTTTTCACCTATTACGATTAATTTTATTTTACTTTTGTTTTTTTTACATGTCAATAGCTAGTTTTTGCTATATTTTAAGTTTTTTCCTTTTCCCATTTTTTCCTCTTACGGATTGGGTAATTTTATGTTTCGTATTTTAAAAATTGCCTTATATTACAATTATATTACATTTTTGGCTTAATTTCAATGTTTTTGTAATAAATCCCTGCTTTTTCCAAATTTCCGTAGGAATCATAGCAGTTTCATAGTTTTTTATAATATTCTGTGTTAAATATAAAAATACGATACTGTTTTCAAAGACAGTATTTTCAATAAATTCGCTTATATTGATATATTATATAAATGTAAACCGCTTATTAGGATACTGTAAGCTAGTTGCTAATCATCTACCTTTATGTTATTATAATAACATAAAAATAGTAATCTTTTGTAAAGGAGATGAAGTATATGTCAAAAGATTTAATAATAAGAAGTAGTACAGAAGAATTTATAACATTTAAACTTCAAGAACAAGAAAAAGGAATACAAGTTAGATATGAAAATGAAACCTTGTGGATGACACAAAAAGCAATGGCAGAATTGTTTGATACAGGAATTGATAATATAAATGTACATTTAAAAAATATATATGATTCAAATGAATTAGATAAAGATTCAACTATTGAAGAAAATTCAATAGTTCAAAAAGAGGGAAATAGACAAGTTAAAAGAAGTGTTAAATTCTATAATTTAGATGTCATTATTTCTGTTGGTTATCGTATTAATTCTTTAAGAGCAACACAGTTTAGAAGATGGGCAACTAATATCCTAAAAACATTTACTATTCAAGGCTATGTATTGGATAAAGAAAGAATGAAAAACGGTTCATTTATTGATAAAGATTATTTTGAAAAATTGTTAGAAGAAATAAGAGAAATAAGGCTATCAGAAAGAAGATTTTATCAAAAAGTTACAGATATTTACGCAACAAGTATTGATTATGACCCAAAATCTCCAATTTCAATTAACTTCTTTAAGAAGGTACAAAATAAAATGCACTATGCCGTATCACATCAAACAGCAGCAGAGATAATCTATGATAGAGCTAATTCTGAAAAAGACAATATGGGACTTACTTCGTGGAAAAATTCTCCTAATGGCAAAATTATGAAATCTGATGTAGTAATTGCTAAAAATTATTTGAATCAAGATGAAATACGAGATTTGGAAGGAATCGTAAGTGCATTTTTAGAAATTGCTGAGAATAGAGCTAGGAGACATATTCCTATGACAATGGAAGATTGGGCGACTAGAATCGATAAATTTTTATTAGCAGATGATAGAGACATTCTGAGAGATGCAGGTAAAATATCACGTGAAATTGCTTGTGATAAAGCATTAACAGAATTTGAAAAATATAGAATTAAACAAGATAAATTATATAAATCGGATTTTGATTTATTAATTGAAGAAGCAAGTAGTACAGAACAATAAACTACAAAAAGTAGAATAGATAATGTATTAAAAAAATTTATTATATAATCGTAACAACAGATAGACTAACTATATGAATGTCAAGAGTTTTTAGAAAAAATTTTTTGACATTTTTTTAATAAATTTTTGCAACACAAATAAGCATTTCGAAAAATGCTTTTAAAAGCTATGCAATTATAGACATTAA
>CALYAE010000071.1 GCA_944393435.1 uncultured Clostridia bacterium | reverse complement strand
AGAAACATACCCTAGCTGCTGGAAAAAGTGTAGTTAAGGCAAATCCTTTAGAAAAAGTAGGTGTTTTTTGCAAGCGTGATGGTAAGCCAAGTGTTATAGAATATACGGAAATTTCAGAACAGATGGCTCATGCAACAGATGCAAATGGAGAACTATTATATGGTGAATCCCATATTTTATGTAATCAATTCCATATTGATATTTTAGAAAAATTAGCAAAAAATAAATTACCTTATCATGTAGCTTTCAAAAAAGCAAGTTATAGAGCGCCAAATGGAGAAATGGTTGTTCCTGAAGCGCCAAATGCTTATAAATTTGAAGCGTTCTTATTTGATGCTTTTTCTTTAATTGATGAAATGACAATTATGAGAGTAAAACGTGAAGAAGAATTCGCCCCAGTGAAAAACAAAGAAGGAGTAGATAGTCCACAGACTGCTAAAGCATTATATGAGGCTTTTCATCATTTAAAAGAAGAGAATGAATAAAAATAAAAAAAGGAGGAAGGATATCGCCATTAAAAAGGAACGATCATCCGCTTAAAAAAATGCAAGAATATGAAGTAAAATATGAAAAATGGTTAAATGACCCTGTTATTTCAAAAGAAGATAAAGAAGAATTAAGAAAAATTAAAGGAAACGAAAAAGAAATAGAAGATAGATTTTACAAGGACTTAGAGTTTGGGACAGCTGGACTAAGAGGAGTGATTGGAATTGGAACCAACCGTATGAATCGTTATACTGTTACGAAAGCAACCCAAGGACTTGCTAGCTATATTATTGAAAAAAACGGGCAAGATAGAGGAGTTGCAATTGCTTATGACTCTAGAAGAATGTCAAAGGAATTTAGTGAGCAAGCAGCATTATGCTTAAATGCAAATGGAATTAAAACTTATCGCTTTGAATCTTTAAGACCAACTCCCGAGTTATCTTTTGCAGTAAGAGAGCTAGGATGTATTGCTGGAATTAATGTAACAGCAAGTCATAATCCACCAGAATATAACGGATTTAAAGTATATGGCGAAGATGGTGGACAAATTGTAGAACCAGTAGATAAAGAAATTATTGATAAAGTAAATGCAATTAACGATTTTGGTATGATTAAAACCATGGAAAGAAGAGAAGCAGAAAAAAAGGGATTATACCATACCATTGGTGAAAATATTGATAGAAGATATTTAGAAGAATTAAAAAAATTGGTAAGTAATCAAAAAGCAATTGATGAAGTTCAAAAAGACTTAAAAATTGTATATACGCCACTTCATGGAACTGGAATTATGCTAGTGCCAACCCTTTTGAAAGAATTAGGATTTGAAAATATCTATGTAGTACCACAACAAGAAAAACCAGATGGAGAATTTCCAACAGTAGATTATCCAAATCCAGAAGATCCAAAAGCATTTGCTTTAGCGCTTGCTCTAGCAAAACAAAAAGATGCAGATTTAGTTTTAGCAACTGATCCTGATGCAGACCGTTTAGGTATTTATGTAAAAGATACAAAAACAGGAGAATATATTGAATTTAATGGAAATATGTCAGGAAATTTAGTTGCAGAATATGTGTTATCTCAAAAGGCACAAAAAGGAACTTTGCCAAAAAATGGAGCCATTATTAAAACGATTGTGTCATCTAAACTAACAGATGCAATTGCAAAATATTATCATGTAAAACTATTTTCTGTTTTAACAGGATTCAAAAATATTGCAAAAGTAATGAGGAAGTTAGAGGAAAATAACCATGAATATGAACCTTTATTTGCATATGAAGAAAGCTATGGTTGTTTGGTAGGAACTCATGCAAGAGATAAAGATGCCATTGTGGCAGTTATGACTTTATGTGAAGCAGCATGCTATTACAAACAAAAGAACATGACTTTATGGGATGCTATGTTAGAAATGTATCAAAAATATGGCTATTATAGAGAAAGTCAATTCTCTGTTACCTTAAAAGGAGCAGAAGGTGCTCAAAAAATTAAAGAAATGATGGAAAATATGAGAAATCATCCACCAAAAGAACTAGCAATGCAAAAAGTTTTAGAAATTGGAGATTATGAAGCACAAGTAATGCTGCAAACAGAAACAGGAAAACAAAGCCCAACAGGCCTTTCTAAATCCAATGTATTATATTATGGGCTAGAAAATGATGCTTGGTGCTGCGTTCGTCCATCAGGAACAGAACCCAAAATTAAATTCTATATAGGAGTAAAAGCAGCTAGTATAGAAAATGCACAAGAGAAGTTAAAAAAACTAGAAGATGCAATGAGGCAACTCGCAAAATAAATTATTTTAAGTCTTCTTTCCAACCATTAATATGAGCTCTTTTTATGGCACCAGCCATATTAGCTCTAATGGTTGGAATTTGTTTTTCTAAATCTAATATCATGTTTTTCATATCTTCTCTTTTAGAAATACCGTCCATTGGGCAGATTTTAGGCATTACTTCTACCTGATTTCTTTTAATAAATTTTTTAATTTCTTTTTCAGGAGTATGAATTAATGGCCTAATGAGTGTAATTTTAGAACGATCCATGTAACTAACTGGGGCAAAAGTAGAAAGATTTCCTGCATATAAAAAATTCATCAAAAATGTTTCTAAAGCATCATCTTCACTATGTCCTAAGGCAATTTTATTGCATCCTTCTTTTATGGCCACAGAATTTAAAATTCCTCTTCGTAAATTTGCACACAAAGAACAAGGATTTTTTTCCTTACGAATATCAAATACAATTTCTTTGATATGAGAAATTTCTTCTATATAGGAGACTCCAATTTCTTCACATTTAGCCTGTAAAAATGCAGAGTCAAAATAATCAAAACCAGGGTTTACACTAATGGCAATTAATTCAAAATGTTTTGGATAAAATCTTTGCAAGGCTTTTAGCCCCATAAGTAAGGTAAAAGAATCTTTTCCACCAGATAAACCTACT
>CALYAE010000070.1 GCA_944393435.1 uncultured Clostridia bacterium | reverse complement strand
CAAGTTGAAAAAATTCAAAAAGAACTTGAAAAAGTTTGTTAAAATTTAGCCCTAAAAACTAAATTTTTTAGGGCTAATGTTTAAAAAATTTTGGGACATTTTCAAAAATCATTGACAATATATTTTTCAATTTCCTCCCAAACTCTCTTAGTATAAATTTTTCTCTCAGAAGAAAAAGGAAGAAAACATAAATCTTTTAATGGATTTAAAATTTCTTGCAAAGTTTGGATGGCAGAATCTACTTTAGTAATTGCAATTTTGTCTGCTTTACTTGCAATTACAATACAAGGAAGATTGGTTTGAAACAAATAATCATACATTAATTCATCATTTTGAGTAGGCTCATGGCGAATATCAATTAAAAAAATGATGAGCGCAATATTGGTACTTGTTTTCAAATATTCTTCTATAAAATTTCCGACTTTTATTTGCTCTTGTTTAGACATTTTACTATACCCATAACCTGGCAAATCAACAAAATAAAATCGATCATCCATTTGATAAAAATTAATTTGTCTTGTTTTTCCAGGTTCACTGCTTGTCCTAGCTAATTTCTTGCGGTTTACTAAAGTATTAATAAAGGAAGATTTTCCTACATTAGATTTTCCTACTAAAACCACTTGAGGAAGAGAATCCTTAGGATATTGCTTAGGGCTAACCGCAGAAATATAAAACTTTGGATTTTTTATTACCATATTTCTTTTTCCTTTCTATTTTGGGTTAGGTACTAATTTGTTTAAACCTCCCATATAAGGTCTTAGCACTTCTGGAATAAAGATACTTCCATCTTCTTGATAATGGTTTTCCAAAAAAGCAATTAACATACGAGGCGGAGCAACCACAGTATTATTTAAAGTATGAGCATAATAATTTCCTTTTTCTCCTTTAATACGAATACCAAGACGTCTTGCTTGTGCATCTGTTAAATTAGAACAACTACCAACCTCAAAGTACTTTTGCTGTCTAGGGCTCCATGCTTCAATATCACAACTTTTTGACTTTAAATCAGCTAAATCTCCACTACAACACTCTAAAGTGCGTACAGGAATTTCCATGTTTCTAAAAAGTTCTACTGTGTAACTCCATAATTTATCATACCAGTTCCAGCTATCCTCAGGGTTGCAAACTACAATCATCTCCTGTTTTTCAAATTGATGAATACGGTAAACACCACGTTCCTCAATTCCATGAGCACCTTTTTCTTTTCTAAAACAAGGAGAATAAGAAGTCATACAATAAGGAAGTTCTTCTTTAGGAAGAATTTGATCTTTAAATTTGCCAATCATAGAATGTTCACTAGTACCAATTAAATATAAATCTTCTCCTTCAATCTTATACATCATAGCATCCATTTCTTCAAAGCTCATTACACCAGTTACCACACTACTACGAATCATATAAGGTGGGATACAATAAGTAAACCCTTTAGCAATCATAAAATCTCTTGCATAAGAAATAACTGCTGAATGTAATCTTGCAATATTTCCCATTAAATAGTAAAAACCATTACCAGCAACACGTCTTGCACTATCTAAATCAATGCCTGAAAAAGATTCCATAATATCAGTATGATAAGGAATTTCATAATTTGGAACAAAAGGCTTACCAAATTTTTCAATTTCTACATTTTGACTATCATCTTTTCCAATTGGAACAGAATCAGCAATTAAATTTGGAATTTTTAACATTCTTTCTTGAATCTGACTACTATATTCTTCTTCTAATTTTTCATTTTCCACTAGTTGTTTATTAATTTCTTGTACCTGTTTTTTGAAAGATTCTGCTTCTTCTTTTTTTCCTTGCTTCATAAACACGCCAATTTCACTACTGAGTGCATTTCTTTTGCTTCTTAATTCATCACCTTTTAATTTTACTTCACGATTTTTGTGATCTAGCTCTAATACTTCATCTACCAATACTAATTTATAGTCTTGAAATTTTTTTCTTATATTTTCTTTTACAACTTCTGGATTTTCCCTTAAAAATTTAATATCAATCATTGTTTTCCTCCCTTTGTTAGTGGTGTCACCATTATTTTAGCATCTGATAGCTAAAAATGCAACAATTATTTTTTAAAGCGTAAATTCTATGTATAAAATGAAAAAGATTGCATATAGTAATAACAAGATTTTACCAAAATTAACATAGTTTGTTAATGAAAAAGAATACAAAGAAGGGAAGAAAAATATGAATGAGAATTACCAAAAAGAAAGCATGATAGGGGATAAAACAGAAGAAGAAAAGAAAATTGAATTAATTATTAGTGTATTAAAAACAAAAAGGGAATTAGATTTAGCTAACAAAAATTTTGAAACAGCAGAAGCAGGATTAATTGATTATTATGTTTATCAAATCAAAGCAACTAAAAGCAAATTAGACTTTTTAGTAAGCAAAGCCAAAAAAAGAGGTATTTGTCTAGATATGATTGAGGAAATCTATTTTAGAAAAAATCAAGTGGGATAAGTCATATTTGTCCAAATTCTATCATATTTATAAACTAATAAAGGAATGGTGATAGAATTTGGACTTTTCTAATGGCTTAACAATTTTAGCATGTATAATTGTTTTATGGATTGTAGGGAAGGTTTTTTCCATTCCCTTAAAAGCAATTATGAAATTAATTGTGAATTCTATTTTAGGTGGAATTCTAATTTTTTTCATTAATTTAGTAGGTAGTACCTTTGGTTTCCATATAGGTTTAAATATTGCAACTGCTATTTTAGTAGGAGTTTTAGGAATTCCAGGAGCGGTACTATTAGTTGTACTAAAATTATTCATGTAATTATTCTACTGTAACAGATTTTGCTAAATTTCTTGGTTTATCCACATCTAGCCCCTTATTTTTAGAAATATAATAAGAAAGAAGCTGAAGTGGTATTACAGAGAGGATAGGGGAGATTAGTTCGTTTGTTTCAGGAATATTGATAACATAATCAAAATTTACATTACTTAATTTTTGATTGGTTACTACCAATGTTTTGGCTCCTCTTGTGATTACTTCCTGAATATTGCTGATGGATTTTTCCACTAAATCAGGATTTGTCAAAATAGTAATGACTGTAATGCCATTTTCAATTAAAGCAATTGGTCCGTGCTTTAATTCACCAGCAGCATAAGCCTCTGAATGAATATAAGAAATTTCTTTTAATTTTAAGGAACCTTCCATAGCAACATGATAATCAGTACCTCTTCCTAAGAAATACATATCATGCTCTGTATACACTTTTTTAGCAAATTTTTGTACTTCTTCGGCTTTGTCTAATACGGCTTCTATTTTAGTTGGCAAATCTAGAATATCAGATTTTAAATTTTCTAAAACAGATTCTTGCTTGCAATCTAGAATTTCAGCAAAATGAATTGCTAGCATGCAAATCAACACTACCTGAGAAGTATAGGCTTTTGTGGAAGCAACAGCAATTTCAGGACCAGCATGTGTATAAATAGTATAATCAGCCTCACGAGTAATAGAACTTCCAATTACATTAGAAATTGCTAATGTTTTTGCACCTTTAGATTTAGCTAATTTCAAAGCAGCAAGTGTATCAGCGGTTTCTCCAGATTGACTAATATAGATGCAAAGTGTTTTTTCATCAATAATTGGATCACGATAGCGGAACTCAGATGCAATATCTACTTGAACAGGAATATGACAAAGTCTTTCCAAAGCAGTTTTCCCAACTAAACCAGCATGCATTGCTGTACCACAAGCTACAATATAAATTTGATGAATAGTATCTAAATATTCTTTGGTAAAGTCTAAATCATCAAAACTACAAGGTTCGCCTAATTTTAGTCTAGAGCCAATGGTTTCGCGAATTGAATTTGGTTGTTCATAAATTTCTTTTAACATATAATCTTCATAACCATTTTTTTCAGCTGATGTAGCATCCCATTCAATATTCTTAATTGCCTTGCTATGTTCTAATAAAGTGTTATCATAAAAATGAATTTCATCTTGCTTAATGACAGCATATTCATAATCATCTAATAAATAAAAATCCTTCGTATAAGCAAGAATTGCAGGAATATCAGATGCAACAAAGTTTTCTTTTTTTCCTTTTCCAATCACTAATGGACTATCTTTTCTAACTACAATAATTCTATCAGGAAATAATTTAGAAATGACTTCTAAAGCATAACTACCCTTTAAATTATCTACCGCAGATTTAACGGCTCTTAAAAATGGATCTTCATCAGAAATACCATTTTTATAATAATAGTCAATTAAATTAGGAATAACTTCAGTATCGGTTTGAGATATAAAATGATATCCTTTTTGTGTTAAAAATTCTTTTAATTCATGATAATTTTCAATAATTCCATTATGTACAACAGCAAATTGATTGTGATTATCAACATGAGGATGTGCATTTTCTTTTGATGGTTTTCCATGAGTTGCCCATCTAGTATGTGCAATACCAACTTGTGAAGTTAAAGTATCAATTCCATCAATAGCCTTTAAGTTTGCTACTCTTCCTTTATCTTTCATAACAGTAATCTCATTATTTTCAATCACTGCAATACCAGCAGAATCATATCCTCTGTATTCTAAACTTAATAAGCCATTCATTAAAATAGGAGTGGCTTGTTTATCTCCTATATAACCAACACTTCCACACATTTTGTGCTACCTCCATTCATGATTTATATTTTATGCTATTATATTACTATAAAAAATGTAATGTGTCAAAGGGTAGGAAAATAGCAAAGAGTACTCTTAAATAGAATAAAAATTGTAAAAAACGAAAAAATATGATAAAATAGGAAAGGAAATGGAGGTGTGAGCTATTTTTAATATAGAAGAAGAACTAAAAAAATTACCCAATAAACCAGGTGTCTATTTAATGAAAGATAAAGATGACCATATTATTTATGTAGGAAAAGCAGTGTCTTTAAAAAATAGAGTAAGGCAATACTTTAGAAAAAATCATAAAACAAAAAGAATTGAAAATATGGTCTCTTTGATAGATCATTTTGAATATATTGTTACTGATAATGAATCAGAAGCATTAATTTTAGAGTGTAATTTAATTAAAAAGAACATGCCAAAATTTAATGTTTTATTAAAAGATGATAAAACCTATCCATATATTAAAGTAAATGTTAAAGCACAATTCCCCAATGTATATATGACAAGAAAAATTTTAAATGATGGTGCTAAATATTTTGGTCCTTATGCAAGTGCTAGTTCAGCAAAGGAAATGATTGAATTTATCAAATCGAAATTTCAAATTAGGCAATGTAAGAACTTCAAATTTAAAAACAGGGCATGTTTGAATTATCATATTAAAAAATGTGCTGGACCTTGTATTGGAAAAATTTCGGAAGAAGAATATAAAAAACAAATAGGGCAGGTCATTAGTTTATTAGAAGGAAAAACAGATAGGATACTAAGACAATTAGATAAAGAAATTAAGCAAGCGGCAAGTGAATTAGAATTTGAAAAAGCGGCTCAGTTAAGAGATAAGAAACTTGCAATTGAACGAATTACAGAAGAAAAGCAAAAAGTATCCAACTTATCAGAACATGATATTGATGTGATAGGAATTGCCAAAAGTCAAATGCAAGTTTGTATTGAACTATTCTTAATTCGCGATCGCAAAATGGTAGAAAGATATCATTACTTTTTTGATGATTTACAAGATGAAGAAGATAAAGAAATTTTATCCAATTTCATCAAACAATATTATATGGATAATATTCTGCTTCCTAATAAAATCATGGTCAAAGAAGAAGTAGAAGATAAGGAATTATTAGAAGAATGGCTTTCCCAAAAAGCAGGAAGAAAAGTAGAAATCAAAGTTCCACAAAAAGGTGAAAAGTTAAAATTAGTAGAAATGGCAGAAAAAAATGCCCAAATTACATTAACTAATAAGGAAAGAGAAAAAAGTAGTATTGTAAATGAATTAAAAGAAGTATTACATTTAGAAAAATTACCAAGAAAAATTGAAGGATATGATATTTCTAACCTTGCAGGGGAATATATTGTGGCAGCTATGTGTGTGTTAAAAGATGGAGAGATTAATAAAAGCCTATCTCGTAAATTTCAAATTAAAAGCGTGCTTGGACAAGATGATCCAAAATGCATTTGGGAAGTTATAAAACGTAGACTTCGCCATTCCATTGAAAATACAACAGGAGCTTTTGGAAAATTACCAGATGTTATTTTTGTAGATGGAGGAGTTACTCAAATCAAAGCTGCCAAACAAGCTATTCAAGAATTAGACTTATCTATTCCTGTGTATGGTATGGTAAAAGATAATAGGCATAGAACAAGAGCTTTAATTACAGAAAATCAAGAACAATTAGAATTATCAGAAGATCTTATGAATACTATTACTGCATTTCAAGATTGTATCCACGATACAGCAATTGGATATCATAGAAAATTAAGAGATAAGCAAATGACAGCATCAGCCTTAAATGTAATAGAAGGAATAGGAGAAGCCAGAAAAAATGCACTTCTTAAAAAATTTGGTTCTGTTAGTCAAATCAAAAAAGCAAGTTGTGAGCAGATTGCAGAAATACCAGGAATTACACTTAAGTTTGCACAAAAAATTAAAGAGGACTTAGAGAATCATTCAAACTAAAATTATGTCATATTTTGTAATACGATTGTTGTCATAAAATCCAAACTAGTAGCATAGATATTAATAAGAAAATAAAATGGGAGGATTTTATGTATGGAGTACACAAAAGATTTAATTTTAAATGTTCGTTATGACGAGGCAAACAACACTGTTAAATTCAAAGTAAAAAATAGGACAAGCCACTTTTTAGAAAGTATCAAAAGACATAAAATTTTAATGACTAGTATTTTGTTTATGATTATCTTGATTGCGGCAGATAGCATTTTAGTGATGAATTTTATTCATATATTAGAAACTTTATAATAAAACAAAACAAATCAAAAAAAGCGAAATAAAAAATAGAAAGTAATAAATAAGTGAGGAAAATATGGAAATAGCAAGCAAATGGAAAGATTACGAAATATTAGATATGGCAAATGGAGAAAAACTAGAAAGATGGAACCAAGTGATATTAGTAAGACCTGATCCACAAATTATTTGGAAACAAAAATCATTTCCAGAAAAGTGGAAAAATAGTAATGCTAGATATCATAGAAGTTCTACCGGAGGAGGAAATTGGGAATATCAAAAAAAGATGCCAGAAGTTTGGCAGCTTAAATATAAAGAGCTAACCTTTCAAATTAAACCAATGGGATTTAAGCATACTGGCTTATTTCCAGAACAAGCAGTGAATTGGGATTGGATGATCTCTAAAATTAAAGAAGCAAAACGTCCAATTAAAGTGTTAAATTTATTTGCTTATACAGGAGGGGCAACAGTAGCATGTAGTTATGCTGGGGCCTCTGTTTGCCATGTTGATAGTTCTAAAGGAATGGTAGCTTGGGCAAAAGAAAACATGTTAGCTTCAGGCTTGCAGAATAGACCAGTTCGCTATATTGTAGATGATGTTATTAAATTCGTAAACCGTGAAATAAGAAGGGAAAATCAATATGATGCTATCATTATGGATCCACCATCTTATGGAAGAGGAGCAGGTGGAGAAGTTTGGAAATTTGAAGAAAACCTACCAGAATTAATAGAATTATGTATGAAAGTATTATCAGATAAGCCCCTTTTCTTTTTAATTAACTCATATACAACTGGTATTTCAAGCCAAGTATTAGAAAACATGCTAAACCTTATGATTCCTAAAAAATATGATAGGAAAATAACCAGTGGAGAGTTAGGTTTGCCAATGACCAATTCTTCTCTTGTGTTGCCATGTGGCATTTTTGCACGATGCGAGTTTTCACCATTGGGGACGTAGCTTGTTGGTGACACTTTTGTCACCATTGGGGACGTAGCTTGTTAGTGACATTTTTGTCACTTTTAAGGAACGTCCCCATTAGTGACACGATGTAAAAAAAGAGGAAAAAATATGAGTAAATTAAATATTTTATATGAAGATAATCAAATAATAGTAGTAGAAAAACCAGTAAATATACCATCTCAATCAGATAAGACAGGGGATATGGATTTATTAAGCATGGTAAAAGAGTATATTAAAGAAAAATATCAAAAACCAGGAAATGTATATGTAGGACTTATTCATAGGTTGGATAGACCAGTAGGAGGTGTGATGGTATTTGCCAAAACCTCTAAAGCAGCAGCTAGGCTTAGTAATCAGGTAAGAGAAAAACAGTTTGAAAAAACTTATCTAGTAATTGTAAATGGGAAAATGGAAAAGAAAGCTGATCATTTACAAGATTATCTATTGAAAAATGAAAAAACGAATATGAGTAGAGTGGTAAAAGAGGGGACTAAAAACAGTAAATTAGCTTCTTTAGATTATGAAGTATTGAAATACCAAGAAGATATTAATTTATCAGTACTAAAAGTTCATTTGCATACTGGAAGACACCATCAAATTAGAGTGCAGCTTTCTAGTAGAAACCATAGCATTTATGGTGATCAAAAATATGGGGGAAGAGGTCATCGAAAGCAAATTGCTCTTTGGGCGTATGAGCTTAAATTTTATCATCCTGTTACCAATGAATTACTAACATTCCATTCTATTCCCAAAAAAGAAGGAAGCTGGAAAATTTTAGAGTTAATCTAGCAATAAAAATGA
The DNA here is from genome assembly GCA_944393435.1 of uncultured Clostridia bacterium. GTDB lineage: Bacteria > Bacillota > Clostridia > TANB77 > CAG-508 > CAG-273. The sequence goes on along the minus strand of CALYAE010000070.1, from coordinate 29,082 downwards.
GCAATAAAAACAAACTATCAGAAAAATTGATGGTTTGTTTTTTGCATTTTACCATTTTACGAAAAATAAAAAAAATTACAAGAAATAAAATACGACAAATTTCGCAATTATTTTTTTAGATTTCATAAATGAAATTATTTATGAGGAAGTTTGAAAGATAAAATAAAGACAACAAAGAGCTGAGGTAAAAAAATGATTGATAAATTTTGCGATTTTATAACAAAGAAGATTAAAGAAAATGTAGAAAATATAGATGAAGAAAAAGAACTTGTAATCGATTTTGGAGTAAGACTTATCTTTGGTGAATTACCTAAAATTCTTGTTTTATTTGTTATAAGTTTTATCTTAGGTATTGGATGGTATACAGTAATTTTATTCTTATTATTAGCCCCATACCGTAGCTTTACAGGTGGGTTTCATTTAAAAACTCATTGGGGTTGTATGATAACTACTTTGATTTTATATATGTTACCAGTAGTGTTAGCTCGATTTGTTCTTATACCACAAAATTATATTTTATATATTTTAGCTAGTTTAATAGGAATTTGGAGCATTATTTTTATTCAAAAATATGCACCAGCAGATACAGAGAGTATTCCGATCTTAAGTCAAAAGGAAAGAAAAAGTAAAAAGATAAAAGCATATATATTTTTAATTATTTTATTAAGTATTATTTTATGGAATCCAGACAGAGTGGTTAGTTACATGCTTATCTATGGAATATTTTTACAAAATTTAACCATTACTCCACTTGCTTATAAATTGACAAACACAAAATATGGATATGAAGTTTATGCTAAAGAGTCTATCTCATAAATTTTTAGTTAATAATGCATTAGCCGGCAATGCTTATTATATAATTTTATTTAAGGAGGAACACACAAATGTTAAAATTATTAGCTAAAGTTGCAGAAAAATATGCTAAATCTACCAATACAGCATGCTTTATCGCAGGATTATTACATCAACCAAAAATGCCTGCATCATTAATTAAAAAAGATTAGTTCAAAATAGACAAAAAATAAATATTTCCTTAAAACATAAAATCGACAAAAAAGTAGAACCATTAGATTAAAAGGTTCTACTTTTTTGTGACAGATGATTAATAATAAATTTCAAATTGTTGAACAAAGTATTCTTCATTTTTGGTGGTAAATAAGTTTAAATTATTATTTCTTTTTAGGATTTGTCTGATTTCCCATAAACCAAGTCCACTATTTGTTTTCTTAGGTTTGGTAGAAAAGTCTTTTTCAAAAATTTTATCAATATCAACATCTTTATCTAAATAAGTATTTTCAATTACCATTAATAAGCGATGACGATTTTCTTCTTTACGAAAACTAACATGAATAACTTTGTCAGGACATTCAGCTGATGCTTCAATAGCATTATCCATTAAGATACCTAAGATTCTAGTAAATTCATAAATTTTCATGTGTTTTTCAATTTCATTTAAGTCCATAAAAATACCTAAATTAATTTGTACTCCGATTTCATCAGCTTTATGGTATTTGGTAGCTAACACATTATAAATAGCAGGATTATTAATGATGCTTGGATTTAAAGTAGTTAAGTTATTAACACGATTACAATCTTTTAATAATTGAGAATAGAATTTTTTAAGTCCATCCAAATCTTTGGTTTCTATGTAACCACCAAGCCCTTGTACAATATTATGAAAATCATGTTTGAATCCTCTCATATTATCATGTAATAAAGTTAAGGTTTTATTATATAATTGTGCTTCTGTTAAATTTCTCGATGTAGTTTCTAATTTTGAAGTGTTTAATAAACTGTAAATACTTACTAAAAAGTAAGCCAACAAACTTAAAATACTGATAATAGTAATTGCGATTGGCATAGTATGATTAAAGAAGAAAATTAAATAAAATTGTGTGCCGATTGCAATAATACCTAATAAGGTGCTAAAGATAAATAGAATCTTGTCTTTTTTAGGCATATTTTCTAAATTGATATTAAACTTTAAATATTTTATTATTCTATAAAATAAGTAAACACACAAGTAGATAATACTAACTGATAAAATTCTATAAAGAGGAATTGTTAATAATTGCTCTTGCGTCACCTGGAATACTGACAAATAAAATCTAAACCAGAATAATTCTAGAATACTACTAAAAGCTAGTACGATAAATTCAGCAAAAATAGATTTTAGCCAAGTTGCTTTTAAAATAATTTTGACTAATAATATGGTAAGAATAATATTAGCAAAAGCAGTATATGGATTTGGAATAAAAGTTCTAAATAAAAAAGCAATAACTGTTATTGTAATTACATAAATAATTTTTTGCTTTTTAGAAACGCTAATATTTAAAATTGTTGTAAATAATAACATATTTACAATTGCATCAACAAAAAAGATAGGAATACCTAAAATATTAGTCAACATCTGATTTGGCGTTGTAAGAGCTGTCCAAATTGTTTGAAAAATTTCCATCGTTAAATACCTCCATAAATTGATTTTTATATTTAGGACCAATAAAACATTTTGAATTTTGGTCATTATTTAAACAGATTGTACTACTTCCAGTATCTACATCTGTAATTTTCTTCATGTTAACAATATAAGACTTATGACATTGAATAAATTGCTCAGGTAATTGTGGCAAGATCTTTTTAAAAGAGCTATAAGTTTCATAATCCCTTGTATCAGTATGAAAAACAACTTTCATCCCGTCTTTACGAATATATTGAATACTATCTTGCTTAATAATAGTTTTATTATTATCTAATCTAACAAAATTAACTTGAGTTCCTGAAACATCTTCAAATAATCTAGTAATTGTATCTTCTAATCTTTCTACTGTAATTGGTTTAGGTAAGTAGTCAAAAGTTTTATATCTGTATGCCATTAAGCCATATTCTAAATGACCAGTTGTGAAAATAATATAAATATTTTTATCTTTCTTTCTAATCATATTGGCTAAGTCCAATCCTGTAACTCGAGATCGTAATTCAATATCTAAAACTACAACATTTACTGTATGATCTCTTACATAATTAACCAACTCACTTGGCTCAGTAGTACTGAGCACAACTTGTGCCTCTAAGTTTTTGCTAATGAAAACAGATTCTAACATTTTTTCCAATTTGGAAAGTGCTTTTAAATTATCATCGCATAATACAAAATTTAACATTCCCTTATCCTCCGTAAAACATAAATTCTCAGAACTTTCATAGTGGTACCCCATGAAAAAGTGATTCGACAAAACTTAACAGAATCACCTAAAAATTTCCAATTACGTATTATAATATAATCTAAATCATTTTGATTGTCAATAGTGGCTAAAAAAATAATTCTTTATGTCGAATAAGGTAGAAAAAATAGTATTTTAGACAAATTAAGCAAGAAAATATCACAATAAGTGAATAAAATATATATCTTTATAGAAATAAAAATATTCTAAAGAGTAATTTTTTAAATTCTAAAACAATAGTTATTTTTTAAAAATTCCTTTCATAAATATGAAATATAGGGAAATGAACAGATAGGAGAGAAGATTAAAATGAAGAAAAAAATAAATATTGTTGTTTTATTATCCTCGATTTTACTAGTTTTTTTATTTTCCATCATGGTTATGGAAAGTAATCAAACAGTACAAACTAGCAATAATACTGCTTTGAGTAATCAAAAAATTGGATGGGGGCTAAAAAGGGGAAAAAATCACGAACAACCAGATGTAGGAAGCGTGAATAAAAAAATTTTAGACGAATACGAGGGAATGTGTCTGGGAAATAAAGAATCTAAAAATGTATATTTAACATTTGATGAAGGATATGAAGCAGGATATACCTCTAAAATATTAGCAGTACTAAAAGAAAATCAGGTTCCAGCGGCTTTTTTTATTACAGCCCATTATTTGAATACACAGCCAGACTTAGTAAAACAGATGATTGATGAAGGGCATATTGTAGGAAATCATACAGTGAATCACAAATCAATGCCAGATCTAACCAATGAAGAAATTCAAAAAGAAGTAATGGATTTACATACCGCTGTCTATCAAAAATTTGGTTATGAGATGAAATATATACGTCCACCAAAAGGAGAATATAGCCAAAGAACAGTTGCATATACTAATACATTAGGGTATAAAACCGTAATGTGGTCTTTAGCTTATGATGATTGGGATGAAAATAAACAAGGAAGGCAAGAGTATGGAAAACAAAAAATACTTGATAATATTCATCCAGGAGCTATCATCTTATTACATGCAACTTCAAAAGATAATAGCAATATTTTAGATGAATGTATTAAAGAAATTAGACAAATGGGTTATGAATTTAAAAGTTTAGACGAATTTGTAAGGTAAAAGGTGAAAGCCATGAAAAAAAATAAAAAAAGGCAAAAAGCAAACAAATGGAATCAATTTTTGGAAATTCCACAAGAAGTGTCTACCAATATCCCAAAATTAACAGTTTTGGGATTTGGTAAGTTATTAATTGAAAACTATAAGTCTATTTTAGAATATCAAGAGTTTTACATTCGTATTAGCACATCAATTGGTATTTTAAATATCAACGGGTATGAACTTCACTTAGAGGAAATGACAACAGATGATTTACTAATTACAGGAAAGTTAGAAAGTATTGATTTTGAGTCGATTACAGATGATTAAGGGAGGAAAACTATGTACTTAAAAATTTTATTAGGTTACTTACTAGGGTATGTAACTGTGGAGATAGAAGGCTATTTTCTTGAACGATTTTTAAACCTTTGTAATAGTCAAAAAATTTTCTTATGGAAGCTAAAAAGAACCAATTCAACAACAATTAAAGTGAATATGAATATTCGAGATTTTAAAAAACTAAAACAAATTGCGAAAAAAACAAAATGTAGAGTTAAGATTCAAAATAAAAAAGGTTTTCCTTTCTTATTACATCGTTATAAAAAAAGAAAAATTTTTGCTTTTTGTTTTTTATTCATTTTAGTTTGTATTTTTACACTTTCAAATTTTATTTGGAATATTGAAATAACAGGAAATGAAACAATTAAAGCAGAAGAGATAAAAGCAGTTTTAGATCAAAATAATTTTAAGGTAGGAAGATGCAAAATTGGGCTTGAAACAAAGGAAATTATCCAAGAGCTTCGTTTGCAAAGGGATGATATTGCTTGGGCAGGGATTGAAATAAAAGGCACAAATGCTATTGTAAAAATTGTAGAAGCAGATTTAAAACCAGAGATTATTGAGGAAGAGGAATATTGTAATCTAGTTGCAACAAAAGACGCAATGATTGTAAAAGTGACGGCGCAAAATGGTACATCCCTAGTAAAAGAGGGGGATTTAGTAACAAAAGGTACTGTCTTAGTAGGAGGATGGTTAGAAGGTAAATATACAGGAACACGTTATGTGCATGCTACGGGCGAGGTTCAGGCTAAAGTTTGGTATTCTCAAAAAGTAGAAGTACCATTAAAACAAGTAAAAAAAATCAAGACGGGAGAAGTTGAAAATAAATATTCCGTAAAGATAAATAATTTTGAAATAAATTTAGGAAAAGGGGTTTCAAAATTTCAAAAATATGATACAATAGAGGCAAGTAAAAAACTGAAACTATTTTCGGACTTCTATTTGCCAATTGAAATTCATCAAAAAACCTTTGAAGAGTATGAAGAACAAGAGGTTTCCTATACACTGGAAGAAGCAAAAACAATAGGGATTGAACAAGCAAGTAAGGTTTTGGAAGAACAAATTGAAAACAAAGAGGCAATTTTAGGAAAGCAAGTAACCCAGAAACAAGTAGGGGATGCTTTAGAGGTGGAAGTTATTTACGAAGTGTTAGAAGATATTGCGACAAAAGAAAAATTAGTGTTTTGAAAGGAAGATAAGCCATGGAAGAAAGAAGTCTAAGAATATACCAAGACAAAACCTTTTTTACACAAATCACCAACACTCTAACGAAGTTGTTAATTCCGACCAAAATTGGAATCAATGGAATGTTAATTTCGATGAAAAGAAATAATGCATTAAAAGCGTATGAAGCATATAAAGAGTGTGAAAAAATAGAAGATTCAAAAAAACAAGAGGCAATCACTCAAAAGTTTGAAGATGTATATGCCCTCTATTTAGAGTCAATTGATAAATATATTATGGACTCTATCTATAAAAAAGTAAAAAATGATACTGCCAGTGATTTTGAAAAAAATGCTTTATCACAATATTATACGATTGTGCATTTAAAGGAAACGGAGTATCTAGAGTATAAATATAAAAAGCAAATGTACTTATTAAATTTAGATTATGAAACCGTAGAAAGTCTTAATAAGCCTTCTTTATTAGATCGATATCAAACCTTATATGTAGCACAAATGGAAGGGTTATATAAAGGGCTATTAAAACATTTTTCTATTAAGCTAGCAGATAATTTAACTCCATCTGCAAAAGATGAAATATATACTAAGATTTTTTCTACTTTAGAAGATTATATAGAAAATATTTTACCATTAAAAATGAAGAAAGAGCCTGATAATAAAATATTTAAAGAAATCGTAGAAGAATATCAAAATTTTGAAAAATTCTCAGTAGGAAAACTAGATCAAAATGATAATATCGAAAAAAACATGGTATTATTGGGGCTTAGTAGAAAACTATTTACCCATAGTTTGCCACTTATTGTAGCAGAACAATGTTATGATAAATTATTAAATGATGTAAGGAGTTTAATTGTAGATACCAAAGTTGCACGTAAACAAGAAAAAGCATATTCTTTACTTATGGTTTTATTAGAAGAATATCATGTTAAATTATTATCTACTAAAATTTATTGGGAAAAACCACAAGATAGAGAAGAATATAAAAAATTCTGGAAGAACTTCCAAGAAATTAACCAAATGAAAAACACCAACTATATAGATTACATTAGAGAAAAACAAATTCTATTTTTAAGAAATGACCTAAAGAAATTACGTAAAAATGAGAATAAATATTTTAAAATTATTGGTTTTTACTGTGATAAATTAATAGAATTAGGGGCAATGAGAAGATTAAAAAATGCTTACATTTCAGAAGGAAATTATACAAAAGGATTAAAAAAAGCAAAAAACAAAAAACGTGCTAAAAAAGTAACCGCATAAAGTAAGTATTAAAAAGTAGCAAGAATAGTTTATTATAAAAGAAAAGGGAGCAACATGAACCTAGTAACACAAATTGTTTGGAAGGACATAGAAGTAGTAGAGTCCTATGAAGAATTGGTAGAGAAAGTGATACAAGAATGTTTTGAGGTAGAAAAAATAGATCCTACCTCTTTCTATATTTGTGTTACTTTAACAAATCCAGAAAATATAAAACAGATGAATCAGCAATATCGAAATATAAATCAAGAAACGGACGTGCTTTCCTTTCCTATGTTTGAAAAGTGGGAATTAGATCATCTTTTTCAGAATCAGTCAATACAAGAAATAAAACTAGAAGAACCAATCTTACAAGATATTCTAGGGGATATTGTAATTTCTATTCCGAGAGTACAAAAACAAGCAGAGGAATATGGACATAGTTTTCAAAGAGAATTTGCCTATATGCTAGTTCATGGGTTTTATCATCTAAGAGGTTATGATCATATACAGGAAGAAGAAAAAAAACAAATGAGGCAAAAAGAAGAATTTGTATTAGACAAATTGAAAATAACAAGGTAGAAGATAATGAAAAACAGGGGAGAGGTTATGAAACAAAATCAGAAAAAACAAGCAAAAGAAGAAGTAAAAAATGAAAATCAAAGTGAAAAAATGAAAAATCATACTTTTATAGATGCTTGTGAAGATGCAATGAATGGAATTATCTATGCTACTACAACGCAAAATAATATCAAAAGGCAATTGATTATTGCTGTTGTTGTAGTAATCATTAGCCTATTTTTTAATTTAAACAGAGCTGAGTTTTTATGTTTCATGTTTACAATAGTACTTATTATCTTTGCAGAGATGGTAAATACAGCAATTGAGACTGTTGTTGATTTATATGTAGATGTGTATCATCCAAAAGCTAAAATTGCAAAAGATGTGGCAGCAGGTGGAGTTGTCATTACAAGTATTAATGCCATTATTGTAGCATACTTTTTATTTTTTGATAAGATATCCGATATTGGACTTACTTTCCTAAAAAATGTTACAAGCTCACCATCCCATTTAGCATTTGCAGTTATGACCATCGTTATTATTGCAGCTTTAGCACTTATTGCTTATGCAAAAATCAATAAGCATAAAGGTTTAAACGAGAAATTTGTTCCAAGTGGACATTCTATCATTGCTTTTGCAGCCAATACTATCATTTGGCTTTTAACAGACAATATTGTAATTTTGATGCTTTCCTTAGTAATGGCCATTTTGTTATCAGCAAGTAGAATAGCTGCCAAACAACATAAACTTTCAGAAGTTATTTTTAGCGGTTGTTTTGGAACAATTGTGGTCCTAATTTTATATGGACTTGCTAATGTATTTATTGCATAGTATTCACATATCTTTAAGCAAGGGGGATTTAATGTGCAAGAGATAAAACATAAATTGTATGGGTCAAAAGGCAGCGTAAAAATTTTAGTAGCTATTTTAATACTTTTGATTATCATTGCAGGCATATTGTTTGCTATGAAAATATGGAAAGATAGACAAGATGGACAACAAGTAGGAAATGTAAATGGCGTAGAAAATGATGAAATAGTGGAGATTCCAGAGCCTACAACATTTGCAGGAAATAAAAGACCAATTGCTTTTATGATTGATAATAATATTAATGCCATGCCACAAGCAGGTCTTTTAGAGGCAGATTTGATTTACGAAATTATCGTAGAAGGCGGAGAAACCAGACTTATGTTGGTAATGCAGGATCAAAACATAGATAAAATTGGTCCACTTAGAAGTGCTAGACATTACTTTTTAGATTATGCTCTAGAAAATGATGCAATCTATATTCATTATGGACAAAGTCCACAAGCTAAGTCAGATATTGCAAGTTTAGGTATGGATGCTATCAATGGAATTTATGAAAGTGAAAATGATTTTTGGAGAGATAGTTCTAAATATGCACCACATAATGCTGTTACATCTTCAGAAAAATTAATCAAGTTAATAGATAACAAGAATTTTAGAACAACAACATCTCAAGAACCTGTTCTAAATTACATTGTAGAAGATGTAGAGCTAGATTCCATAGAAGAAATGGAGCAAAAAGAAAAACAAGAGATGGAAAACCAAAACTTGCAAGAAGAAACTAGTAAAAAAACTTCTCAAATTGAGATTGCTCAAACTATTACAATTCCTTATTCTGCCTATAATACTGTAAAATACGAGTATGATGAACAAAGTAAAACCTATGTAAGATTTTCTAGGGATAAAAAACAAGTAGACTGGGAAAGCCAAAAGGAAGTAACCACTAAAAATATTATTATTACTTTTGTAGAAAATGAAACGATTGATAGTTATGGAAGACAAACTATTTATAATATTAAAAAGGCAGATGGCTACTATATTACTAATGGAAAAGCAATTCCAATTACTTGTGAAAAAACTTCAAGAAAAGGGCAAACGGTATATAAGGATTTGGATGGAAATGAAATTAAAGTAAATGATGGAAAGACATTTATCCAAATTTGCCCAAGTAATAGTAAAGTAGAATTTGAGGCAAATGAAGAAATTCAGGAATCATAAAAGTACAAGAAAAAATGTAAAATAATGTCAAATAATGCGATGAAAAAATATTGACATAATATGACAAATCTCATTATAATAGAGTCATACACAACTGTTTTGTGTATGACTCTATTTTTAATTTCTTTTATATTTTATTTTTCAAAATTGTAATCTAATCATAACCCCCAAAAAAATTTAAATCTTTTACTAATTTATTTTAAATTTTAATTCTAATTAGTAAGAAAAGGAGTTTTTATGAATTCATTCAAAAATTTTAATTCAGAAAAAGATTTTGATACAAAAGATAATCCAAAAAAATCACCAAAGAAATTATCCCCTAAATTAGATATTGTATTTCAGGCTTTAAAGGTTGTATACTAGAGATATCAAAAAAGGCCAAGATTATAGCGAACTAAAAAAGACAATTGTTGTACTAATTGCAGATTTTAAAATGAAAGGATTAGAAACTTTAGAGTATCATAGCCAATGGAAAATCATAGAAAAAGAAAATAAAAAGTTAATCTTGACAGATAAGTTCGAAATACATATAATAGAGATACCAAAGGTAGCAGATAACCAGAAAGAAGAGGAGCTTATTGATTGGCTAACCTTTTTGGAAAATCCGAATTCAGAAAGGGTGATAGAAAAAATGGAAAATAATGAAGAACTAAAACAAGCAGTAGATAAACTAAATACAATCAGTGAGGATGAATACATGCAAAGGATTGCAGACTTAAGAGAAAAAGCAATATTAGATGAAATATGGAAGAAAAATAATGCTAAGAGAAGAATGGAAGAAGGAATGAAAAAAGCACTTCAAGAAGGGGAAGAAAAAGGAATAAAGCAAGGAATAGAAAAAGGAATAAAGCAAGGAATAGAAAAAGGAATAGAACAAGAAAAACGTCAAATAGCTAAGAAAATGTTGTTAAATAATATGAAAATAGCAGATATTGTTAATTTAACAGGACTAACAGAACAAGAAATTATGAAGTTGTAGGATTTATTTCTTATATCATAAATTAAAAATAGAGTCGATAGACTTCCTTTTCATTTTAGAAATTATAAATGAAGGGAAGTTCTTATTTTTGCAAAAAATTTTATATATTCTTGTACAAAAAGCAGTCATTTGATATAATGCACTTAAAGAAAAACGAATAGATATAAAAAAGTACAATTTTATCTAGAAAGGAGAAAGCAAATAAGTGGAAGAGATATTAGCCGCATATACCAAACAAAAAGAAAATTTAATTCCTATTTTAAATGATGTACAAGTAAAATATGGATATATCCCTGAAATTGCACAAAGAAAGATTTCTGAGTATTTAGCAATTCCGATGGCAGAAATTTATGGAGTCATTACTTTTTATTCTAGATTTACCTTAAAGCCAAAGGGAAAATATGTCATTTCTGTTTGTATGGGAACCGCTTGTTTTGTAAAAGGGTCAGAGAAAATCATGCAGCGACTTAAAGATAGATTAAAAATTCAAGAAGGAGAAACTACAAAAGATGGAATGTTTTCTATTGATTCTACTCGTTGCTTAGGAGCTTGCGGAATTGCACCAGTTTTCACGGTAAATGGAGAAGTTTATGGAAGAGCAACTGTTAAAAAATTAGATGAAGTACTAGATACATTAAAATAGAAATTTGATACAAATTAATTATTTTTATGAACGATATCAATAAAATAAGGAGAACAAAATGAAAAGCATAGGAGAAATTAGAAAGTTAAGAGAAGAAAAAAGAAGTCAATTAGATATTAGAGTAAATGAAAATGTCGGGACAAAAGAAAAACATATCTTAGTGTGCCATGGAACAGGGTGTACATCTTCTAAATCTCCTAAAATCATAGAGAATTTTCGAAAAATCATTCAAGAAAAAAAGTTAGAAAATGTAAAAGTGATTCAAACAGGTTGCTTTGGGTTATGCGCCAAAGGGCCAATTGTCATTATTAGACCAGAAAATATTTTTTATGCTATGGTTTCTCCAGAAGATTGTGAAGAAATCATACAATCCCATATCATAGAAGGAAAAACTGTAAATCGTCTTTTATGCAAAAATGTGGAAGGAAAACAAGTAGAAAAGTTAGATGAACTTCCCTTTAATAAAAAAAAAAAAAGAATTGCTCTTCAAAATTGTGGAAAAATAGATCCTGAAAATATTGATGAATATATTGCATTTGATGGATATCAAGCACTAGAAAAAGTACTATTAGAAATGTCACAAGAAGAAGTGATACAAACAGTTGAACAATCAGGTTTAAGAGGAAGAGGAGGAGCAGGTTTTTTAACAGGGAAAAAGTGGTCACTTACAAAACAAGCTCCAGGAAAACAAAAATATGTAGTTTGTAATGCTGATGAAGGAGATCCAGGAGCTTTTATGGATAGAAGTATTTTAGAAGGAGATCCACATAGCGTGTTAGAAGCAATGATGATTGCAGGATATGCAATTGGTGCCACTCAAGGATATATTTACGTAAGAGCAGAATATCCAATTGCAGTAGAAAGGTTAAAGATTGCAATTAATCAGGCAAGAGAATATGGAATTTTAGGACAAAATATTTGGAAAACTGGATTTAATTTTGATATCGAAATTCGTTTGGGAGCAGGAGCCTTTGTTTGTGGAGAAGAAACAGCACTTTTAGAATCTATTGAAGGAAAAAGGGGAGAACCAAGAGTAAAACCACCTTATCCAGCAAGTCAAGGCTTATGGTTTAAACCAACTCTTATTAATAATGTAGAAACTTTTGCTAATATCCCTAAAATTATTTTAAATGGCGCTAAATGGTATGCAGGAATAGGTACCAAAGACTCAAAAGGAACAAAAGTATTTGCTCTTGGGGGAAATGTAGTTAATATTGGATTAGTAGAAGTCCCTATGGGAACTACGTTAAGAGAAATTATCTACGATATAGGGGGAGGCATTCCGAATGGAAGAGAATTTAAAGCTGCTCAAACAGGCGGACCATCAGGAGGCTGTATTCCAAAAGAACATTTGGATACGCCAATCGATTATGAATCTTTAAAAGAAATCGGCTCTATGATGGGATCTGGTGGCTTAATTGTAATGGATGACACCAAATGCATGGTGAATTTACCAAAATTCTATTTAGCTTTCACAGTAGAAGAATCTTGTGGAAAATGTACTCCTTGTAGAATTGGAACCAAAAGGATGTTAGAGTTATTAGAAAAAATTACTGAAGGAAAAGCAGAACTTACAGACCTAGAAAAACTAGAAGAATTAGCTACTGCTATTCCTAAAACAGCCATTTGTGGACTAGGGCAATCAGCACCAAATCCAGTACTTTCCACTCTCAAATATTTTAGAGAGGAATATTTAGAACATATTAAATATAAAACATGTAAAACAAAAGAATGTAAGGCATTATCTATTATTCAAATAGAAAGTGAAAAATGTAGAGGTTGTGGAATATGTCAGAAAAATTGCCCAGCAGATGCTATTATTGGAGAGCCAGGACAGGTTCATAAAATTAGTCAAGAAAAATGTATTAAATGTGGTACATGTATTAGTAGCTGTCCATTCCATGCAATCAGCTAATGGTACCATTGGGGACAGTCCCCTTTGGTCCTTTTCTAGAAAGAAAGGAGAAGAAAAATGCCAGAAATACCAATGATTCATTTGACAATAGATGGTAAAAAAATAGAAGTTCCAAAAGGAACGACCATTTTGCAGGCGGCGAGAAAAGCAAATATTGAAATTCCAACTCTTTGCTATCTAAAAGAAATCAATGCAGTTGGAGATTGCAGGATGTGCATTACAGAAGTAGAAGGAAGGAAAGGCTTTGCAACATCTTGTATTCAGCAAGTCGAAGAGGGAATGGTTGTACATACCCATTCACCAGCAGTTTTAGAAGCAAGGAAGATTATCTTAGATTTAATTTTATCCAACCATCATAGAGATTGTTTGACTTGCACTCGAAATGGAAATTGCGAGTTGCAGGCTCTAGCAATTAAATTTAATGTAACAGGAGTGCGTTATGAAGGAGAGAAAAAAGAGCATAAAATAGATAATATTTCTCCTTCTATTGTACGTGATTTTAATAAATGTATTTTATGTAGAAGATGTGTAGCTACCTGTAAGAAGGTGCAGAAAGTGGGAGCAATTGATACAATTGGAAGAGGTTTTGCTTCTTGTGTTTCTACTGCATATGACAAAAGTTTAAATGATGTAAATTGTACTTTTTGTGGGCAATGTATCCAGGCTTGTCCAACAGGTGCATTACATGAAAAAGATGATACGGAAATTGTATGGCAGAAACTAAAAGATCCAGATACTTATGTGGTAGTACAAACTGCTCCGGCAGTACGTGTGGCATTAGGAGAAGAGTTTGGTATGCAAATAGGAACTAATGTTACAGGAAAAATGGTGGCAAGTCTTAAGAGATTGGGATTTGACAAAGTATTTGATACCAATACTGGTGCCGATTTTACGATTATGGAAGAAGCCACAGAATTTATAGAGCGTCTTAAAGAAAACGACCATTTGCCAATGATTACTTCTTGTAGTCCAGGTTGGGTAAAATATATTGAAATGAATTATCCTGAAAATTTAAAGCATTTGTCTAGCTGCAAATCACCACATGAAATGTTTGGAGCTATTTTAAAAACCTATTATACTGCAAAACAAAAAATGAATCCAGAAAAATTATTTGTTGTATCAGTTATGCCATGTATTGCCAAAAAATTTGAACGTCAAAGAGATGAAATGAAAGATAATGGCTTGTATGATGTAGATGCTGTAATTACGACAAGAGAACTGGCAAGAATGATTAAACAAGCAAATATTGAATTTGTAGAATTAGAAGAAGAAAGTTTTGATGATCCGATGGGAGAAGCAAGTGGTGCAGGTGCCATTTTTGGAGTAACAGGAGGTGTTATGGAAGCGGCTCTAAGAAGTGTTTCAGAAATACTAACAGGAAAGCCTTTAGAAAAAATCACTTTTGACGAAGTAAGAGGAAAAACAGGAATCAAAAAAGCCACAATTATGATTGGAAAGAAAGAAATAAAAGTTGCAGTGGCACATGGACTAGGAAATGCAAAAACAATCATGGAAGAAATAAAATCTGGAAAAGCAGATTATCAATTCGTAGAAATTATGGCTTGCCCAGGTGGTTGCATCATGGGAGGAGGGCAACCAATCCAAAGTGCAAAAGTGAAAGAAACTGTGGATGTAAGAGCCAAAAGAGCAGAAGCAATGTATTCCATTGATGAAAAAAGTAAAATTAGATTATCTCATAAAAACCCTACTTTACAAAAAATTTATCGAGAGTTTTTAGGAGAACCAGGAGGAAAGTTAGCACATAAACTTTTACATACAACCTATCAAGCTAGAGAAAAAATAAATGTCAAGTAAAATTCGTAGAAAAAAATTAAAAACTCATTGACAAAATTCTACAAAAGGTGAAAAATAAGAGTAGTATAATAAAAAGAAAGGGAAGATGCTAACAGATAAACAAGCATCTAAAAAAGTGTATGGAAAAATTTAAATCGGGTTTTGTAGCAATTGTAGGAAGAACCAATGTTGGTAAGTCCAGTATTTTAAATGAATTAGTAGGAGAAAAAATTGCAGTAGTGGTTAATAAACCACAAACTACCAGAAGTGCTATTAAAGCAATTGTGAATCGTAAGAATTCTCAAATTGTTTTTGTGGATACACCTGGCATTCATAAACCAAAATCAAAATTAGGAAATACTATGAATGATACAGCATGGAGTAGTATTCCTGATGCAGATATGGTGCTTTTTGTGGTAGAAGCCACTTCTGAAGGAATTGGAAAAGGTGACCAGATGATTTTAGATAAAATCAAAGAAGCAAATGCACCTACTATCCTAATTATTAATAAAATTGACCTAGTTAGCAAAGAACAAATTTTTAAAATGATAGAGGCATTTAAAGATGAATATCACTTTAAAGCGATTATTCCTATTTCAGCTCTAAAATCACAAGATGTAACCATTATTTTAGAAGAAATAGAAAAAAATTTAAAAGAAGGCCCAGCTTATTATGATTTGGAGGAATATACAGACCAAACTTTGCGAGATTTAGCAGAAGAGACGATTCGAGAAAAAGCATTAAAGTTACTACAAGATGAGGTACCACATGGGATTTTTGTTGAACTGCAAAAATGGAAAAAAGGAAAAACAAGAGAAAACAAACCAATTTTTAATATAGAGGCGACCATCTATTGCCTAAAAGATTCTCACAAAGGAATTATTATTGGAAAAAATGGTAGTATGCTTAAAAAAATTGGAACTTATAGTAGACAGGACTTAGAAAAAATATTAAAAGAACAAGTCAACTTGAAATTATGGGTCAAAGTAAAACAAGACTGGATTAATGATGATCATTTTGTGAAAAGATTTCAAAACC
Source organism: uncultured Clostridia bacterium (assembly GCA_944393435.1). GTDB lineage: Bacteria > Bacillota > Clostridia > TANB77 > CAG-508 > CAG-273. The sequence continues at coordinate 13,058 of CALYAE010000070.1, read as the reverse complement.
AGTATAAAAATTAACAAAATTGCAAATGATAATCACAGAAGTAAAACTTCTAGAATAGGAGTTGATAGATACATGAAGGAAAATCAGATGAAAAATCTAGCATGGAATACATTTAAGAAAACAGGAAATATTGATACTTTTATGGAACTACTAGAGATGCAAAATATAGAAAAAAACGGTCTACCAAATGTGAAAAACTTATCAAAAGAAAATCATTTAGAATCGATTCAAAAAATAAAGTAAAAATTAAAGGAAATAAAAAATGGGAATTATCAAAACAAAAGGAATTGTACTTTCAGAAAATAAAATGAATGATTATGATAAGATGCTAACCATACTTACTCCCAATGGGAAAATTGGGTGTGCTGCAAAAGGGGCGAGAAGACCAAAAAGCCTCTTAATGGCAGGCACTCAATTTTTGTGTTTTGGTGAGTATCTACTTTATCAAGGGACAAATAGTTATCATATCAATTCGTGTGATACGATTGAACTTTTTTATCCTATTAGAACAGATTTGAACAAGTTACAATACGCAGCACACGCCACAAAAATTATTAATGATGTAACAGATGAAAATCAAAATACCTATAAAATTTTACAGCTTTTTTTAAATACACTTTATATGATTTCTGAAGCAAATGAAAATCTTGAATTTATCATCTCTGTATTTAAGTTAAGATTACTTTGCTTGCTTGGGTTTATGCCAGAAATCAAACATTGCACAAATTGTAAAACAAGGCAAAATCTAAATTACTTTAGTTTAAAAGATAATGGGTTTAAATGTGAGGCTTGTGCTAAGCAAGACAAAGGAGCTTTACAGATGCTTGATGCCACTAAAACTGCCATTCAATACATTGTACTTGCTGATGCAAAAAAGATTTTTTCATTTCATATTTCAGAGGAGAGTCTAAAAGAACTAAATTTGATTAGTAAACTGTATTTAAATGAGAAGCTAGAAAAAGAATACAAAATGGAGGATCTATTCTAAGGCATCCTCTCTAAAACCTTATAAACAGCTAGAAGTAAGGGATTTTTTGACATTGACACAAAATAGAGAATATGATATAATTTGATAGTTAAATGTCATAACTTGACAATAAAAGAGGAGGAAAGACATGGGCAAAACAGTTCGATTTGGATTAGGTTTTGTAACAGGCAGACCTAATGTATGTAAAGTGATTAATAATACCTATGAACAATTAATCAATCAATTTAAAGATACAGATCATGAAGTAGAACTTACAATCTTTATTCTTTTTGATTTGCAATACCAATATACTACAAGAGTGGATTTTTACGGACTGATGCCCAAAGTCTACAAAGATATCAATATAAAATATATCACCCCAGAAAATATAGAAGAGATGAAAAAAAGACTCATTGGAAGAGGAAAATTGACCAAAGAAGAAGCTAATCTCTTTTTTGGCCATGGACATGCTAAAGGAAGAAACACACTCATGTACTATGCTTTAATTAGACAGATGGATTATCTTTTATTTTGGGATGATGATGAATATCCAGTTGCCTGCATAAAAAATGAGGACGCTAAAGAAATTACATGGAAAGAACAAGACAATATTTCAGAGCATTTTAAATATATACAAGATGCAGATGTTACCATAGGTTATCATTGTGGGTATATTTCACCAATTCCTTATGTAGAATTAAATGAAGATGTAGATGAAAAATTATTTAAAGATTACATCGAAGCAATTAGTAATGATATTATTTCATGGGATTCCATTCGTAATAAATTTGTGAAAGATAATGGAATTACTTATGCAGATGAAAAAATTGCAAATGGAGAAGGCGTTTATGAAATACAAAAAAATAATGGGGCAAAATGGGTAAGTCGGCTCAACTTTATGCTTAAATTTAAATCATATAGAAAAAATACCAGCATTTTATAATCCAGAAGGAGGAAGAGGAGAAGATACTTTCTTTTCTACAAAATTAGATGATGCCAAAGTATTAAAAGTACCAGTTTACCATTTTCATGATGGCTTCTTGAAATATACTAATATTTTAAGAAGAAAATATCCTAAAACATTAAGAAAGATTAAAGTGGAAGATGAACAAATTGCCAAACGTTTTATACAGGCTTCAAGAGGATGGGTAAAATATAAACCACTATTATTATACATCATGAACCGAGAGACTTATCGAGAAAAAATGAAAGAAAATCATCAAAAGTTAAAAGCAGGTATCCCAGAAATTAACAAACTATTTGAGGGGGAAGACTGTAACGTTTTATTAGAAGATTTTGAAAACTATGATAAGAATGTAAAAAAACATTATGAAGAATATTTGAGGACAAATGAAATTTGGGATAAGTTAAAAAAAATAAATTAGGAGGGGAAAAATGGTAACATTAAATGAGAGAGAACAAGGATTGATTTCTATCATCATGCCAACTTATAAAAGAGGAGAGATGATTATAGAAGCAATAGACTCCGTTCTAATGCAGACCTATATGAATTTTGAAGTGATTGTTGTTGATGATTGTTCACCAGACAATACAAAAGAAATTCTTGAGAAACAATATGGATATGAACCAAGAGTAAAATATTATCGAAACGAAAAAAATTCTGGTGCGGGTGTTACTAGAAAAAATGGCTATTTAAGAAGTAAGGGACAATTTTTAATTTTTATGGATGATGACGATTATTTAACAGATGAGTATTTCTTTGAAAAAGCGATGAAAGTATTTAAAACATCACAAGAAGAACTCTCATTTGTATCTGCAAACTCTGTCATTAAGTATGAAAATACAGGAGAAATGCAATCAAAGGTATTAAATGTAAAAAATAGAGTAGATAATAAGGAGTATTTGAAAGGTTTTCAAACAAAATATATGAAACCAAATTCTACCTTTACTACTGTGTTTCAAGCAAAATATATTAAAAATATTGATTCAGTAGAAATGTTAAATGATTCTTCTATTTACATGAGAGCTTTACTTACAAAACCTGCATATATTTTAGATGATTCCGTAGGGGTATATAGAGTACATGATAAAAATATTACTTTTAATTTGAAATTATCGTTTTTATTAGAAAATTTACAAGAAAAAAAGAATATTTACGATATCATTAAACAAGAAGCTATTTTAGATACACCAGAGGAGTGGTTGTATGAGCAAATTATGCTCACAGCAGATTATTATGTAAGTTACTCAAAACCAATGCAGGAAGAATTTGATACTCTAATTCAATGGTGCAAAGAAAATATGGGAGAAGATAGTGATAGACTAATTAAACAATTAACTTCCAAATATACAATTTCAAAACAAGAAAAGGAGAGAAAGAAAATTGACTAATCCAAAAGTATTTATTTTGGCTTATGCCAAGCAAAACTTGGGAGATGATTTATTTGTTGTTATGCTATGCAAGAAATACCCTCAAATTTCTTTTTATATCAATATTTCAGATAAAAACAATGCAAAGGCATTTGAAGAAATCCCTAATATTACAATTATACCAGAAAAAGAAAGAATTTTAACGAAAGAAAATGCAAAAGACTACGATGCTTATATTTATATTGGGGGTTCTATTTTTATGGAAGGGGGAGTAGTGTATAATATTACAGAAGATTTCCTAGAGTTCTTAAAAGAATGTAAAAGATTGCAAATCCCGTTCCATTATGTGAGTTCTAATTTTGGACCATATCATACAAAAGAATATTTAGAACTAGCAGGTAGAGTTTATAAAAACTCAACTATCTGTTTTAGAGACAAATATTCTTATGAGTTATTTAAACAAATACCAACTGTTAGTTATGCTCCAGATTTAGCTTTTTGTTATCAAACACTAGAAAATATAAATATAAGAAAAAATACAGTAGGAATTTCCTTAATTGATATGGAAATTAGAAAAGACTTAAAATTTCAAGAAGAAAATTATTATGAGATGTTAATTCATAATATTATTGACTACATACAATCTCAAAAAGAGATTTATTTATTTTCATTTTGTAAATATGAAGGAGATGAAAATTCTATTTCAAAATTAAAAAATAAATTGCCAGTTGAATATCAAGATAAGGTTCATGCTGTTTATTATCGAGGAGATTTAGACTCGTTTATGAAACAATACAAAAGTATGGAATACATGATTTGTAGTAGATTTCATGCAATGGTGTTATCAGTTGTTTTCGGGCAGAAATGTAGAATTATGTCATATAGTAATAAAATAGATAATGTCATAAAAGATTTAACATTATTTGATCAAGAAATTATTCATTTTAAAGATTTAACCCAAAATACTAAGATGCCATTAGAAAGTTTTGAAAAAGTAGAAGAAAAAAAAGTAAAAGAAATAGCAAAACAAGCAGAAAAACAATTGGAAAAAGTAAATGAAACGATGATACAAATTACACAAAATGATTAAAATAAGATAGTAATTATAAAATTATAAGATTGAACAAAGAGGGAGGGTCATGTATTTAATAGCAGGTTTAGGAAATCCAGAAGAAGAATATAGTAGAACAAGACATAACATGGGTTTTGATGTTGTAAATCAATTAGCAACAAAATATGAAATTGATATCATGAGAAATAAGTTTGATGGATTATATGGAAGCGGAATCATAGAAGGAGAAAAAGTGATTTTATTAAAGCCACAAACCTATATGAATTTAAGCGGAAAATCTATTAAAACCTTTATGGATTTTTACAAAATTCCAATACAAAATGTACTTGTTATTTATGATGATATGGATGTAGAAGCAGGGAAAATCAAAATCCGTAAAAAAGGTGGACCAGGTACTCACAATGGTGCTAAATCTGTTGTACATGAACTTGTTTCAGAAGATTTTCCACGTATTCGTGTGGGAATTGGAAAGCCAATTTCTGAATATGATGATGCTACTACTACTACTATTGACTATGTCATTGGAAAGCTAGATGATAAAACTTATCAAGAATTAGAACAAGGAATTGATAAAGCAGTAGAAGCCATTTCAGAATTTATTAAAAATGGAATTGATAGTGCTATGAACAAGTATAATTAAGAAGATGTGTTTTAAAATAAGAAATTCTACAAAAAATGTAAAGAGGTAAAGAAAAGATGCAGGAGCTTATTATTAGCCAAGATAAACAAAACAATAAATTAGTGGCTTTAGTAGAAAACGGAAACTTGGTAGAAAAATATGAGGAAAAACATGAGCAAGAACGTTTAGAAGGAAATATTTATTTAGGAAAAGTAGAAAATGTATTAGCTGGTATGCAAGCTGCATTTGTCGATATAGGTCTTGATAAAAATACCTTTATTCATATTAAAGATATTATCCCAAAAATAAGTAATGAAACAGGTAACAAAAACGAAACTTTAAGTAAATATGACATTAAATCTTTTATTCATACAGGAATGCCAATTCTAGTACAGGTCAAAAGAGATAGCACTCATAAAAAGGGAGCAAGAGTTTCTACCCATATTAGCCTGCCAGGAAGATTTATTGTATTAATGCCAGAAACCGAATTTATAACAATTTCGAAAAAAATTGAAAAACCTTCAGAAAAGACGAGATTAATGCAAATTGTAAAAGATGTTCTACCAAAAGGGTATGGAATTATTATTCGAACATCAGCACAAGGAAAAGAAGAAAATTTGATTAAGCAAGATATCAAAAATGTGCTAGCAGTTTATGAGAAAATAGTAGAGAACAGCAAACAAGTAACAGAAAATGGAGAATTTGAACCTACCTTATTATATCAAAATGATGGAATTATAGGCAAGCTATTAACAGATATCATGGATCAAGATTTAGTAAGAGTAGTAACTAATAGCAAAGAAATTGAAGAGTATGTAAAAAAATTTTTAATCGATACTGGATTGCAACAAAAAATCAAATTAGAACTAAAAAATGATGAATCAGTTCAAAAAATGTATGATATTGATCAGCAGTTAGAAAAAGCAAATAACCGCAAAATCTGGCTAAAATGTGGAGGCTTTATTACAATTGACAAAACAGAAGCCCTAACAGCTATTGATGTAAATTCAGGAAAATACGTAGGAAATAAAGATTTAGAACAAACTGTATTTACCGTAAATAAAGAAGCAACTATCGAAATTGCAAAACAATTGCGCTTAAGAGATATTGGTGGAATTATCATTATTGATTATATTGACATGGAAAAGCAAGAAACTAAGCAAAAGCTATTAGAAATTTTAGAAGAAAACTTAAAAAAAGATCGTTCCAAAACACAAGTTGTAGGTTTTACACCCCTAGATTTACTAGAAATGACAAGAAAACATATATGTAGTAATGATTAGTGTTACCAGCAGTTCGCCAAGGAATCGCCAAGAGTTCGCCAAGAGTTCCCAAGGGGTCGCCAAGGGGGTCGCCAAGGGGGTCGCCAACAGGGACGGTCCTTTTGGCGACCACTTGGGAGCTCTTGGCGATTTCTTGCGAAACACTTGGCAAGACTTAACCCAAAATCTTTTTCAATTCTTCATGTCTTTTCACTTTTTGCGTAGTAGTTTTAATTAAAGGCTCATCTGTAACCAAAATCTCGCGAATATATTTATAAGCAGGCATAGTTCTATTTACTTTTTCCTTGATATCTTTCCAAACAATATCATGATAATCCTTTAAGTCCTTATCAGGATATAACTCTTTTATAAGCTCAGCATTGTATACAACTTTTGCACAAATGGTTAAATCATCATCTTTAGGATCTGGCTTCCCATAAACCATACTTTCAGAAACATAAGGAAGTTTATTGATTAAAATTTCTAATTCCTCAGGGAAAATGTTTTTTCCATTTTTTAAAACAATTACATCCTTCTTCCTTCCAGTAATAAATAAAAATCCATCTTTATCTAACTTTCCTAAGTCTCCTGTATAAAACCAACCATCTTTTAAAACTTCTTTGGTTGCTTCTTCATTATCAATATAGCCACTCATGATAGTAGGGCCTTTAGCCATAATTTCTCCAATTCCTTCTTCATCAGGATGATCAATTTGAATCTCAATGCCAGGAAGAGGAAAACCTACACTACCAGCACGTTTATACTTATCATTTTCACCAGCTAAAACAGGGGAGGTTTCTGTAAGCCCATAGCCTTGTAGCAAATTAATTCCTAAATCTACAAAACCTTGGATAGCATCTTTATTCATTGGTGCACCACCAGCAATTAAAATGCGGAGTTTTCCACCAAATTTATCTAAAATCTCTTTAAATACTTTTCTTCTGATATCAATACCAACTTTTAATAAGCAGTTACAAACTTTTCTCATCGTTTTTACTAACTTAGTTTTGCCTTGTTCTTCTATTCCTTTTTCAACCTTTTTATACATAATTTCAAGCATTAAAGGAACTCCTACAAAACCAGTTACTTGATATTCCACTAGATTTTTTTGTACATACTTTAATCCATCGCAAAAAGCAACTGTAATGCCACAAGAAGTACCATATAAAAAGGTACAAGTAGACTCAAAAGTATGATGTAATGGCAAAAAAGATAAAAATACATCAGAAGTTCTAATATCTGTCATTTGAGATAAAGCATAAATATCCGCACAAATATTAGCTTGAGACAATCCAACACACTTAGAAATTGCAGTTGTTCCAGAAGTGAAAAGTAAAATCGATACTTTTTTAGGGTCTAAAGTAATATCTCGAAAAGCTGTATTTCCACTTTCTATTAGCTTTTGTCCCTTTTTGCATAATGCTGTATAAGATAAAAATTTGGTATCTGAAACATCATCCATGCAAATATATTGGCTTAAATTGGTGTTACCTTCATGCAAAATTTCTTCAAAAACAGGAAGATAACTTTTGTCAAAAATAACACAATCAGCCTTACTTCTTGCAATCAGGCTTTTTATTTCATTTTCAGGTAGTGACTTATCTAAAGGAACAATAGAAATATCAGAAGTAGTAATTGCTAAATAACTAACACACCATTCATAACGATTAGGACCTATTAAGGCTACTTTTTTGCCTTGCAGACCTAAATCTAAAAGGGCAGTTGCTAGAGATTTAATATCTTTTGCAAATTGTAAGTAAGAAACTTTAATATAGTCAGTTGCTTTAGGATCTTTTTTATAAATAAAAGCAGTGTGGTCTTTATAACGATTCTCATACCTTTCCACTAACTGCCTAAAACTCATTAAATTCTCACCATCATATAATTTATCTTTATGCTTTTCCATCATACTCTCCTTTTTCACCTATATTTTTCATAGTATATTTTATACCATAAAAATAAAAATGGCAATGACTCACCAAAAATTCTAATAAAAAAACAAAATACGACTTAAAATTTCTTGTAAAGCCCAAAATAGTATGCTAAAATACAAATGGAGGATAGACAAAATGAGAATCAGATATAAACCATGGGCAAGAAAAGAACTAGAAGAAAGTAAGTTTTATAGAGAATATCCAGAAACTTTAAAAGGAAAATGGAGAAAAGAATTTAAAAATGAAAACCAACCTTTCTTTGTAGAACTAGGATGTGGGAAAGGAAGTTTTATTGCTCAAAAAGCATGTAAACATCCAGAAAATAATTATTTAGCAATTGATTTAGTAGACCCTATGCTTGGTTTAGCAAAAAGAAAAATAGAAGAACTTTATGCAAATGCAAAAAAAGAAATTGATAATGTTATTTTAACAAGGTTTGATATTGAACGTATTTTACTCATTCTAGATACACCAGACAAAGTAGATGGTATTTATATTAATTTTTGTAATCCATGGCCAAGAGGCAAACACCATAAGAAAAGACTAACTCATACAAGGCAATTAAAACATTACCAAGAATTTTTAAAACCAGAGGGAAAAATCTATTTTAAAACAGATGATGAAGAACTATTTGAACATAGTATTAGGTATTTTGAGGAAGCAAGGTTTACCATTGAAAAGCAAACCAAAGATTTGCACCAAGAAGTAGACTTTTGGGAAAATATTGAAACAGAACATGAGAAAATGTTTTCTGAACAAGGAATTAAAATTAAGGCCTTGATTGCAAAAAATACAAAATAAAAACTAACATATTTTATGCAATTTATGCATTAATAAAAGGAAGGAGAAAAAGAAGAAAGGGATGAAACAAATAAGAAGTGTAATTGAATTTTTTCAAAATATGACACAAGAAAAAATGATTGATATTTGTATAGCATTAGCAATTATGATTATCATGACCTTACTGAGTGGCATACTTTCTTACTGTATTATTAAAATTTTTAAGTGGAAAGAAAAAAACAAAAAGAAGATAAAGGCAAATGCCTTTTATCATCCATTAAAAGCAGCATTTATTGTGCTTGGTGTCTACTTAGGTGTTATCATCTTAGATTTACCAGCAGATGCCATGGTGTTTATAAGGAAAGCATTGCAAATTACACTCATCTTAATAGGTGCCAAAGGAATTGCTAATATCTTTGAGCCAAACTCTATTTTAATGAGAAAAATACAAAAAACAAACCGCATTAGTGGGAATGAAACTTTAGCAAACTTTATTGGAAAAATTGCAAAAGTCATTATCTATATAGGAGCTGGTATTCTAATTTTAGCAGAATTAGATATTAATCTAAATGGGCTAATTACAGGCTTAGGATTAGGAAGTGTGGTAATTGCACTAGCGGCACAAGATGTGGCTAAAAATCTATTTGGTGGAGCTGCCATTTTATTAGATAAACCATTTGTAGTAGGAGATTGGATTCAGACTACTGAATATGAAGGAACGGTTGTAGATATTACTTTTAGAAGCACCAGACTTAAAACAACAGATGATACGATTGTAACCATACAAAATGCAAAATTATCAGAAGAAACTGTTGTAAACTTTGCAAAAATAGAGAAAAGAAGATATTCTATTAATTTAAAACTACCTTTGCAAACGAATTCTGAAACCATAGAAACTATTTTAAATCGTCTCAGATTTGTATTAAATCATAATAAAGATATTATGAAAGATACCATCACGGTAGAATGTAACAGTATTTTAACAGATGGCATTAATATCATGATTGCTATGTATACAGATATTATTCCATACAATGATTTTCTAAAATTTAGAACTAACGTTAATGAAACCATTTTAAATGTGATTGAATCAGAAGGAGTAAGGCTTGCAAACCCTTCACAAGACCTTTATGTAAAAACGGTAGAAGAAAATAAATCTTAACGAAAAAAGAATAAAATAAGCTATTTTGGCAAGAATATATTTTAAAAAAGGAGAAATAAAATATGTTCTTGCCAAAAGCTATTTATTATGAAGAAGATGCTACTAATTATGAGTTAGGAAAACAGTTACTAGCCAAATATCAAGAAAAGCAGATTCCTTGTATCCAAATACAAAACCATAACAATATAGAAGAAAAGAGAAAAAAATCAAATCGCGAATTTGCTAATATGAAACAAAACCTAATTATTGGAGTTCGAAAAACGCATAAGTTTGTACCAAACCATAAAACATCCGACTTTTTAGTACCTTATACTTCTTCAGGTTGTGTTGCTATGTGTTTATACTGCTACTTAGTTTGCAATTATAACAAATGTAGTTATTTGAGGCTATTTGTAAATCGTGAGCAAATGTTAGATAAAATTAAAAAGGTAGCAAATGAAAATGAAAAAAATTTAACCTTTGAAATTGGAAGTAATAGTGATTTAATTTTAGAAAACACAATTACAGGAAACTTAAATTGGACCATTGAAAATTTTAAAGATCATCCCAAAGGACTTTTGACTTTGCCTACCAAGTTTGATATGGTAGACCCTATTTTACCATTAGATCATAAAGGAAAACTACTCATCCGTATGAGTGTGAACCCAAAAGAAATTATAAGAACCATTGAAATAGGAACCTCTCCTTTAGAAAAAAGAGTGCAGGCTATAAATAAACTAAAACAAGCAAGATACCCAGTAGGAATTTTAATTGCTCCTGTTATTTTAGTAGAAAACTGGAGAGAGCAATATTCAAATCTTGTGAAGTATTTAGCCCAAAACTTAAGTCAAGAAGTAAAAAAGACAGCTTTTTTTGAAATCATTTTTATGACTTATAGTTATGTACATCGTATGATTAATGCAGAAGCATTCCCGAGTCTCATTAATTTATATGACCAAAATATTATGACAGGAGGAGGAAAAGGAAAATATACGTACCGAAAAGAAGTAAGACAGGAAGCGGAAATTTTTTTGAAAGATTTAATGAGAAAGTATTTTCCTCATAATGAAATTAAATATATTGTGTGATAAATGTTAAATTTTTGTTACAAAAATGTTACAAATACATGAGTTGTGACCCCACCGGTGCTGGTGCGTTCTTTTTCATCTACAATACGGGCGGTGCGGACACCTATTGTAGTTTCCGCCCTGTGCTCGCCATACTTTAAAAACTTATAAATCTATACTAAACAAAACAAAATCCAAACCTGTTTTTGTTCACTATGAAAAACAAAAATATTGACAATAAAAAGGAAATACGATATAATAGAAAAAAGAAATAAAAACAAGAAGGAGATAGCAATGATTATTCGTGAGAAATATTTGTCAAAAATTAGACCTTTTTATGATCAAGATTTAATCAAAGTGATCATGGGTGTTAGAAGATGTGGTAAATCCGTTATATTATTACAAATCATAGAGGAATTAAAAGAAAAAGGAATACCAGAATCCCAAATTATTTATATCAATTTTGAATACGAAGACTATGCTTTTATTCAAAATGATATGGACTTACATGAATATATAAAAGCAAAGATTCTAAATAAAGATAAATATTATCTATTATTTGATGAAATCCAAAATGTGGAACATTGGGAAAAAGCTATCAATTCTTTTAAGGCATCTAAAAACACATCAATCTTTATCACAGGATCCAATAGTGATTTACTATCAGGAGAACTTGCAACACACATAGCAGGAAGATATGTAAGTTTTAAAACGTATCCTTTTACTTTTGAAGAAGTATGTGAGCTAAAAAAAATAACAGAAAAGAAAGAAATAGAAGAAGCATTTGAAGATTATCTAACCTGGGGAGGAATGCCACAAAGGTTTATGCTTACAGATGAAATGCAAACAAGAACCTACTTAACAGACATTTATGATTCGATTTTAGTAAAAGATATTATAGCTAGATTCAATATAAAAGATTTAGATTTGTTCAATAGAATTGTAGAATATATAGTAACAACACCATCACAAAATTTTTCGGCAGAAAGTTTATCCAATTATTTTGCTAATAAAGATGATAGAGAAGTTTCAAAAATAACTTTATACAACTACTTAGAATATATGGCAAAAGCTATGCTAATAAATAAAGCTGATCGATATGATGTGAGAGGAAAAAGAATATTAAACGGAAAATACAAATACTATTTAACAGATTTAGGATTTGGGCAAATAATGAGTGGAGGAAGAAGGCCACAATTAGGAGCCTACTTAGAAAATATAGTATATAATGAACTATTGTCTAGAGGGTATGATGTTAAAGTAGGAAGCCTAGAAAATGGAGAAATAGACTTTATAGCAACCAAATTTAAAGAAAAAATTTATATTCAGGTAGCGTATATTTTAGCCGACGACTCTGTTGTAAAAAGAGAATTTGGAGCATTCAAAACAATAGAAGATAATTATCCAAAATATGTTTTAACAATGGACAAATTTGATTTTTCACAAGAAGGAATCATCCATAAAAATGTAATAGACTGGCTATTAGGAAAATAAAAATATTAAATTTATGTTACAGAAATGTTACAAATATGTGACAAAGAAAAAGAAGGAAAATAAATATCGACAAAAGCTATGGCTTGAAAGCTAGTAAACAATCCAGTTTTAAAAGATAAAAAAGTAAAAAATCTTGCTTAAAAATAACGGAAAAGCAAGATTTTTTCTTGTGTGAGGCAAGAAAAAATCTCCAATTTACAGGAAATAAGAAAAATGATACACTAAAAGGTGAATAAAAAGAGTACGATATGGGAAAAATCATGCAAAAGAAGAAAAAAGATGAAGGAGGAAAAACAAAGATGCAAAAAAAAGAAATCAAAGAAAAACAAACAAGACAAGAAAAAGTGCTAAAGACAAGTGGAATCACGCTAATTGCCTTAGTTGTGACCCT
>CALYAE010000069.1 GCA_944393435.1 uncultured Clostridia bacterium | reverse complement strand
TATCAGCATAAAAAATAACACTTTCTAATGCTTCACAATTTCTAAATGCTTCATCTCCAATTTTCATTGTTCCACCTACTAAAACAATTTCTGTAATTCCATTACATTCAGAAAAAGCAGTTGGAGCAATTTCTGCTACTTCATGTCCATCAATGCTTGCAGGAACGCTAACAGAACCTTGAATTACATAAGAAGGCTTTCCATCTATTTTATAAGCAAGAGCATTTGCAGCATAAATAACTGCCTTATCGTCTTCATTTAGGTAGTATTGATATAAAGCATATTCTTCGCTAACATCTTCATCAAAATAAAATTTTAGTAGAGCTCTGTCTACGATATCTTCTTCATTTTTATGACTTACAAAATTAGATGTAGCATCACTTTCAGTAGCTTGAACGGTTCCTCCTAAAAATATTGCTATGATAGCTACTAATATCATAACAAGTAAAATTTGAAGATTTAAAATTTTCTTCATTTTTCTTTCCTCCTTCTATTTTAAAAACTATGCATAGTTTATCACTAGATAGTAAATTTGTAAATAGATTTTACTTAAATTTTTCCCTTCTTGTAAAACTTACATTTTTTACTTCATATTTATGAAATTTCTTGTCAAATTTTGTTTACAAATTCAATAACTTAGGATACAATATGTCTAGATTGAAAATATTGCATTTTTTAAGGAGAACTATGATAGAATTTATCTCTAAATGTGAACAAGATACAATTGATTTTGCAAGCAGATTAGCTAGTAAGTTAAAACCAAAAGATATCATTGTTTTATCTGGTGACTTAGGGAGTGGTAAAACAAAATTTGTACAAGGTATTTTAAAATATTTTGGATTAGAAAATGAAATTTCTAGTCCTACTTTTACTATTGTTAATGAATATTATACCCCGTCTTTTCCCATTTATCATTTTGATGTATATCGTTTATCTGACATTTACGAATTTTATGCAATGGGCGGAGAAGAATATTTTGAAAATGGAGTTTGTTTTATTGAATGGGGCGAACTCATCGAAGAAATTCTTCCACCTAACTATATGAAGATTACATTTGAAAAAGACCCACAAAATGAAAACTTTCGTATATTAAAACTTGAAACTTTTGGTAAAGCATGAGACAGTGATTAAAAATAAAAAAGAAGAAAAAAGGATAAAAAAATGAAGATTTTAGCAATTGATACCTCTTCTAAAAATGCTTCTGTGGCTATTTTAGAAGAAAATAATACTTTAATAGTACTCAATAATGATGATGAAAAAACACACTCACAAAAATTAATGCCAATGATTGATGAGGCTTTTTACAAATCAAACCTTTCTTTAAATCATATTGATTGCATTGCTTGTTGTTTAGGACCTGGTTCTTTTACTGGCATTAGAATTGGAATTGCAACAGCAAAAGCCTTTTCTGATAGTAAAAACATTCCTGTCGTTGGTGTTTCTTCTTTAGAAGGTTTAGCTTATAATTTAAATCAAGAAGGCTTTATTTGTTCTTTGTTAGATGCTGGACATGGTAATGTTTATATTGGACTTTTTTATCTTATGAAACAAGATAATTCTGATAGTCTACAAACAACTATTCAAAATTTATCTTTTTTAAACTTAGAAAATCACCATAGTTTGATAAATTTTATTGAAGAAACCATTCAGTCAAAAGGAAACCATATTCCAAAGCAAACTCCTATTTACTTTGTAGGAGATGGAATTTTAGCTTATCCAGATTTATTGAAAAATTTAAATTTATCCAATCATTTTAATATAATTCTGGCATCAAAAGAACAATGTATGTCTTCTAGTATAAGCATTGGTAAAATTGGTTATACTAAATATCAAAACAAAGAAATTGGAAATTCCAGTATTTTAACCCCAATTTATTTAAGAAAATCACAAGCTGAACTTGCATTAGAAGAAAAAAAAAAGAATGTTGTGATTAGCAAGATGCAATTAGCAGATTTAAAGCAAATAGAACATTGTCTATCTGAAGAATTTGATGATTTTTGGACCGCTTCTATGTTAAAACAAGAATTAGAAAACAAGCAAAATTTAAACTCTACTTATTTTGTAGCCAAAATACAAGATGAAATTGTAGGCTTTGCAGGTGTTGTAACTGTAATTGATACGATGGATATTTTAAATATTGTTGTTCGAAAATCTAAGCGCAGAACAGGAATTGGATCTTGTCTTCTAAAATCTATCTTTGAATTAGCTAAGAATCAAAATGTCAATGCAATCACATTAGAAGTAAATGCTAATAACTTACCTGCTATTAGCCTATATCAAAAATATGGTTTTCAGAAATTAGGTATCAGGAAAAACTATTATCACGGCACTGAAGATGGCATCACTATGCGGTGTCACTTTTAGGGACGTTCCTTAAAAGTGACAAAAGTGTCACTTTTTAAGTACGTCCCCAATGGTGACAAACTTGTCACTCTTAAGGAACGTCCCCAATGGTGACATGACTAATAATGACAAAGGAGGAAATCAATGAAAAAAACAAATGAACTTAGTTATAAAGAACTAAAAATGGTATGCAATCCAAACCAATTTGGATTTGAAACAACAGAGGAACTTGATCCAATAGATACTGGGATTGGTCAAGATCGAGGAATTAAGGCTCTAGAATTTGGGTTAAATGTAGATGTAAGAGGCTATAACCTATACCTAGAAGGACCATCCGGTGTTGGAAAAACCATGTATACCAAAAACTATTTAAATATAATCTCTAAAAAGAAAAAAATTCCACAAGATTGGTGTTATATCTATAATTTTGAAAATCCAAATGAGCCAATTGCAGTATCTCTTCCAGCAGGTGGCGGTAAAGATTTTCGAGATATGATGGAGCGCTTTATTAATGATGTGAAAGTAGATATTAAATCTACTTTTAATAACGAGGAATTTGAAAAAGAACGTGCTTTAATTAGACAAGAGTTTGAAGAAAAACGTAATGTGCTAATGGAGAAGTTAAATCAAAAATCTTCTACTTATGGTTTTCAGGTAAGGGCTTCTCAAACAGGTATTTATATGATGCCTGTGATGAATGGTAAAGCTATGCCTGAAGAAGAATTTAATAAATTGGATGAAGCAACGAAAAAAGAATATGAAGATAAGTCTTCTATTGTGCAACAACATATTATGGAAGCTATTGGTGAAATGAAGGCAATTGAAAGAGAGTCTAGTAAGAAAATTGAAGAATGGCAATCTAATGTTGCTCTTTTAACTGTCAATACCCATATTAATTATATTAAGTCTAAATATAAAAGAAATAAGAAAATTAATCATTTCTTAGATAGTATTAAAAAAGATATTTTGAAAAATATTTCTCGTTTTGTTCAAGAAGATAAAAATACAGATAGGAATGGACAAGTAAATCCTCAAGTACTTACTAAGCCAGAATTAGTAAAACCATGGCTTAATTATCGTGTTAATTTATTTATTGATAATAGTAAACTAGAGGGTGCTCCTGTTATTATGGATTCTAATTATTCTTATCACAATATTTTTGGAAAATTAGAATATGAAAATTATTATGGTGCTTTGAAAACAGATTATACTATGTTAAAACCAGGTTTGCTTCATAAAGCAAATGGTGGCTATATTATCTTCCAAGCAAATGATTTACTTGCAAATGGTTTATGCTATGAGGCTTTAAAAAAGGCTTTAAGGTCTAAAGAGCTAGGAATTGAAAATGCTGCTGACCCTCGTTCTTCTATGGTTATGATTTCTTTAAAACCTGAACCTATTCCGCTTGACCTAAAAGTCATTTTAATTGGTAATGAGAACATTTATCAAAGTCTTCTTGCTATGGATAGTGATTTTAGAAAATTATTCAAAATCAAAGTAGAGTTTGAGGATGATGCTCCTTTAACAACAGAAAATATGAATAAACTAGCAAGATTTATTTCCGGTTATTGTAAACAAGAAGAATTACCTCCTCTTAACAAAGATGCTGTTGCTAGAGTAATTGAGTATGCCTCTAAAATTGCAGATAATCAAGTTAAACTTTCTACTCGTTTCAATGACTTAGCACAGGTAATAGGAGAAGCTGCTACTTGGGCAAGAATGGGTCGTTCTAAAATTGTAACTGCTGAATATGTTGATAAAGCCTTAAAAGAAAGAATTGAAAGGGTTAAAAAATATGACTCTCGTTATTTAGAAATGATTCAGGAAAATACTCTTTTAATTGATACCAGCGGTTTTGTAACAGGACAAATTAATGGTCTTACTATTATGAATATTGGAGAATATAGTTTTGGAAAGCCTGTTAAGATTACTGCAAATACTTATACTGGTAAAACTGGTATTTTGAATATTGAGCGTGAAGTTGAACTTTCTGGTTCTTCTCACTCTAAAGGTGTTCTTATTTTAAGTGGTTACCTAGGTGAAATGTTTGCACAAGATATTCCTCTTTCTCTTACTGCTAGTATTTGTTTTGAGCAATTATATAGTGGTGTAGATGGCGATAGTGCCTCTAGTACAGAATTATATGCTATTCTTTCTAGCTTATCGAATATTCCAATCAACCAAGGAATTGCAGTAACTGGTTCTGTTAATCAAAAAGGGGAAATTCAGCCAATTGGTGGCGTAAATGATAAAATAGAAGGATTTTTTCAAATTTGTAAAATTCGTGGTTTATATGGCACACATGGGGTTATGATTCTAAAACAAAATGTGCATAATTTAAATTTTTCTGAAGAATTTATCGAAGCTGTAAAAAAAGGAATTTTTCATATTTATGCCATTTCTCATATTGAAGAAGGAATTGAAATTTTAACAGGCGTACCTGCTGGAAAAAAGGATGCAAATGGACATTTTCCTGCTGGTTCTGTCAATTATTTAGCTTATCAAAAACTTAAAAAATATGCTGAAATCAGCAAAAAAGATTAAAAATAACCAGAGGATTTTCCTCTGGTCTATTTTTTATTTTGTTTCGTCTTTTACAGTTTCCACTGGTTCTTCTTTTACTGTATCTACAACTTCTTCTACTACTGGAGTTTCTGTTTCAACTGCTGGAGCTTCTTCGTTAGCATTTTCTACTGATGCTTCAGCTGCTTCTTGGCTTGTAGCTATTGGTTCTTCTACTAAATCTTCTTTTACTAGAATTTCATTATTTTCGATTCTAGCTGTAACATTTTCTTTTGTCTTAGCAGATTTACCAATTCTATCTCTTAAATAGAATAATTTTGCTCTTCTTGCTTTACCAACTCTTACTACTTCTACTTTTTCTACTAATGGTGAATGTACCAAAAATGTTTTTTCAACACCTACACCATAAGAGATTTTTCTTACAGTAAAGCTACTATTAACTCCTCCATTTTGCTTTTTAATAATAATTCCTTCAAAAACTTGAATTCTTTCTCTATTACCTTCTTTAATTTTTTGATGAACTCTTACAGTATCACCTACTTTTAAATCAGGTATCTTATTTTTTAGTTGTTCATGTTCAATTGATTTTACGATATCCATGATTTGAATATCCTCCTTTCTTATCATTTTTTATTTACTTTTCTAATAAATCTGGTCTTTTTTGTTTTGTAATTTGAAGTGATTGTTCTTTCCTCCATTTTTTAATGTTTTCATGATGGCCAGAAAGTAGCACTTCTGGTACTTTTTCACCATGAAATATTTCTGGTCTTGTGTATTGTGGATACTCTAAAAGTCCTGATGCATGGGATTCTTCTTTAATGGATTCTTGTTTTAGGACTCCTCCTACATATCTAGAAACACTGTCTATTAGTACCATGGCCGGAATTTCTCCACCAGTTAACACATAATCTCCGATTGATATTTCTTCATCCACAATTTCATCTAAAACTCTTTGATCAATCCCTTCATAATGTCCACATATTAGAATTAAATGACTTTCTTTAGAAAGTTCTTCTACTTTTTTTTGATTAAGTATCTTCCCCTGTGGTGATAAATAAATCACTTTTGCTTGCTCTTTATTTGAAACAGAAGAGTAAGCATCATATACCACTTCTGGCATCATAACCATTCCAGCGCCTCCACCATAAGGAGTATCATCCACTTTTTTATGTTTATCTTTGGAAAAATCTCGAATATTAATCAAGTTTAATTCTAATATTTGCTTTTCAATTGCTTTTCCAATGATACTTTTTTTGAGTGGTTCAAACATTTCTGGAAAAAGTGTTAATACATCAAATTTCATGTTTTTCCTTTCTAAATTTTGATTTCTTAAATTAATCCCTTTAATACGTGAACAATTATTTTTTCTTCTTCTAGATCAATTTTTTTAATAATATCTTGAATAGCTGGTAACAAAATTTGTTTTCCCGCCTCATCTTTTACGACATAAATGTCACTTGCACCTGAATTGTAAATATCATCTACTCTTCCAAGCAATATTCCTTCTTGCGTGTAAACTGGTAAACCAATTAGATCTGCAATAAAGTAGGTATCTTTTGGAAGTTTTTTAGCTTTTTGTCTTTTTATTTTTAAATATGCTCCTCGATAATTTTCCGCTTCTTCTACTGTTGTAATTCCTTTTAATTTTAGTAAAACTTGATTTTTACTATATTTTACTTCTTCAATTTGCATTTCTTTTAAGGTTCCATTTTTTTCAACTAAAATAGTGCCTAAAGTTTCAAATTGAGAAATATCATCTGTAAAAGGGTTTACTTTTACCATTCCTTTAATTCCAAAATGATTTACAATTTGACCAATTTCAAAATATTCTTGTTTCATAAATTTCCTCTAATCTACAAATTCAATGACAACTTTTTTATGTTCTTTGGCAGACAAAGATTTCATAACAGTTCTAATTGCTTTTGCAACTTTTCCTTGTTTTCCAATTACTCTTCCCATATCAGATTCTGCAACTTTTACTTCTAAAATAGTATTTTTTCCCTCTTCTTTTTGAGTAATGGTTACTTCTTCTTTATGTTCTACCATATTTAGAATCATACTTTCTAAAATTTCTTTCATGCGCTTTTAACTTCCTTTCGCACTATTTTGCTGCTCTTTGTATTAAATTTTTTACAGAATCTGTTGGCTTTGCACCATTTTTCATCCATTCTTCTAGTTTTGCATTGTCTAAAACGATAGTAGAAGGATTAGTCATTGGATCATAAGAACCAATTTTTTCAATGATTTTTCCATCTCTTGGGCTTCTAGAATCTGCAACAACGATATGATAGAATGGAGCTTTTTTAGCACCTTGTCTTTGTAATCTGATTTTTACCATTTTAAAAATTCACCTCCTGAGCCATTTGCTATTTCTATAAAATTAAAAAATTAAAATCTATTAATTGGCATTATAGTTTAAAACCTTTTAAATCTTTTGGATTTAAACCATTCATCAATTTTTTCATGCCGCCTTTATTATTTTGCATTTGCTTCATCATTTTTTGTGTCATTTCAAAAGACTTCATAAATTTATTGATTTCTTGTACTGTGGTTCCACTACCTTTTGCAATTCTAAGTCTTCTACTTCCATTTAGCACTCTTGGATTTTTTCTCTCCTCTTTTGTCATAGAACAAATCATTGCTTCAATTCTAACGAATTCTTTATCATCGATTTTGACATCTTTTAAAGCATTCATACCTGGTATCATTTTTAATAAAGAAGAAAAAGATCCCATTTTTTTGATTTGTCTTAACTGTGCTAAATAATCGTCTAAGTCTAACTCTTTCTTTTTTAGTTGTTTTTCTAATTTTTCCGCTTCTTCTAAATCAAAACTTTCTTCTGCTTTTTCAATAATGGAAAGTACATCGCCCATTCCTAAAATTCTACTTGCCATCCTATCTGGGTGGAATACTTCAATGTCGCTTAATTTTTCTCCCGTGGCTGCAAATTTGATAGGCCTTCCTGTCACTTTTTTAACAGAAAGTGCTGCTCCACCACGAGTATCACCATCTAGCTTGGTAAGTACGACTCCATCAATTCCAATATTTTCATTAAAAGATTTTGCAACATTTACTGCATCTTGCCCTGTCATACTATCTACTACTAATAAGATTTCATGTGGTTTTACATTTGCCTTAATATTTTTAAGTTCTTGCATTAAATCTTCATCAATGTGCAAACGCCCTGCTGTATCTAGAATCACGACATCATTTAGTTTACTGATTGCCATAGACATAGCTTGTTTTGCAATATGTACTACATCTTTTGATGTTTCATTGGCAAATACGGGAATGTTTAGCTGTGAACCTACTACTTGTAATTGTTTAATTGCTGCTGGCCTATAAACATCACAAGCTACTAATAATGGCTTTTTCCCTTGTTTACGAAGTAAATTAGCAAGTTTTCCTGCTGTTGTTGTTTTACCAGAGCCCTGCAAACCTACTAACATAATTACTGTTGGAGGATTTGGTGTAAAATTAATCTTACTTTCTGTACCACCTAAAAGTTCTACTAATTCATCTTTTACAATTTTGATAACTTGTTGTCCAGGTGTTAAAGATTTTAATACATCTTGACCAAGCGCTTTTTGTTGTACAGTAGTAGTAAACTCTTTTACAATTAAATAGTTTACATCAGCTTCTAATAGGGCAAGTTTTACTTCTCGAAGCATCTCTTTTAAATCGCCTTCTGTAATTCTTGCTTTTCCTCTTAATTTTCTTGTAATATCTTGAAGTTTTGAACTTAATCCTTCAAAAGCCATTCTTTTTCCTTTCTGGAAACGAATCTACAAAATTCCTTTTTTAGGATTCTTTTGCTTCTTCATTACCTTAGAGTATTTTTTTAAGCTAAACAACTTAATTCTTCTCGTACATGTTCTAGTATTTTTGCAATTTTCTTTTCCGAAGAGATATCTTCGATTTTACTTAGTTCTTCTAAAATTGCTTGAAGTTTCTTTTCTTGTTTCATTGTTCGTTCCATAAATGCTAGCTTTTCTTCTAACTCGAAAAGTTTATTTTCCCCTTTCTTGATAAGATCTCTTACTGCCTGTCTTGTAATTTGATTATTTTCGGCAATTTCAGAAAGTGATAAATCATTATTATAGTAATCATTAATTACTTCATATTGTTTTTTGGTTAGCATTTTACCGTAGATTTGGCATAACATGCTAATTTTTACTTTTTCGTCCATAGAATCCTCACTTTCTTTTTTATCTTAGGTAGGTTTTTAGAATAAAAAATATTAGCATTCATTTGTAATGCTAATATACTTTACACTATTTTTTCGGATTTGTCAATAGTTTTTGCTAATTTCCTTGTTCTTTAAAGAATATCTTTCTTCTTCTAGGAAACTAATTTCAATCAATAGTAATTAATGGATTAATATAGAGTATCACACGAAAACCGACACGCCCATACGCATACGTCGCCGTATTATGACTTCTGCTAGCTGGGCAGGCGCTACTAACGTCAAAACGCCCTCCTCTGGCAGCACAACCGCCTGTACTACTTGCATAATATTCTGTATTCCATTCTCTTACATTAGATGCCATATCACATATATTACATTTTTCGTCTCCTGTTGTTCCTGTGTTGGCTAGAGTTTTATTAACATATGTACGAACACGGGAATTTGACAGTTAATTAAATGCAAAGTCGATATAAACATAGAAACAGTAAAAAAATTATTAACATTTGAGGTTTTTTTTATTTAATATATGCTACTATACGAAAACCAATATAATCATAACTATTATTAGCAAAATCTCCATGATTTCTTGTAGCTACTGTATTGCTATCTTTCTCATAACTACCTCCTCTATAAGTACAAGGGTTTTTCTGTAACACCGTTTCATCTTGATACACAGCTTTTATTTTAGCGTCAGAATACTCTGTTGTCCATTCTGATACATTAGATGCCATATCATAAATATTGCATCTTTTATCTCCTGTCCCCCCAGTATTCGTCTTTGTACTATTTATACTAACTTGATTAGCATAATTAGGATTTCCCATTTCTTGAATAAACACGGTGGCTGTATCCCATGCATAACTGTTTACCAAATCACTTTCTAATCCTACTGTTCCATTGTTTTGATACATATTTCTTGCAAGGTCTGCTGCTTTTAATTGACTTACATTTACCATAGGAGCCCCTGCCTTAGAATAAATTTTACTTTCTGTCCCTACTACTTCATATCTTCCTATATAATAACCTCCATATTTTTTTACACTTTCTATAAATGCAGGTAAATTTTTAGCAGTTGTATTATCATCTCCAATCACTTGATAATTACCATCTTCACTTCCGCCACCTTGATTTCCATCTTCCCATCCCGTGGCTCTACTAATAATATTATGATTTCGATTTTGATTAGCTATTTTACCTATTGCTGCTGTTATTTGCCTATTAATAGATAGCTCTGTAAAATGATTTTCGATTAAACCTACTGTTCCATCTGTATTGAGGTAATTATTCGGATTTTCTTGAGTATAAGCATATTGTATTGAACTTGCTTGTCCTGTACTTGTATCAAAGATATATCTTCCTAACTGAATATTACTTGTAATACTCCCCGTAGAATCTTCTTTGACTATTCCTACTGGGATCCATACAAACTGATTTTGCTCCTCATCTTCTATCACAATTCCTTCTGGTACTTTGGTTGCATCACTAGTTACCTTACATCCTTTTGGAATAGTTAGTGAGTTTCCATAATCATCTTTTACCTCTTTTGTTTCTTCGAAGAAGACATTTTGTTGGATTGCTTCCTGAATTGTCGATGGTCCTTCCCAAGGTTCTTCTATCATCCCTGAATCGTTCAAAGAATCATTCAACGCATTCATTAAATTAGCAAGTTCTTGTTCTTCTTTTTGTTGTGCTTCATTAAATCTAGTAGCCGCTTCTTTGGCTGTTTTAAAGATTCCCTGGTCTCCTAAAACACTATTTATGGTCACTCCTGATAAGATGAGTAAAACCACAATTGTTACAACTAAGGCAATTAAAGTAATGCCTTGTTGTGTTGTTTTCTTTTCCATAATTTCTTTTGTTTTCATTTTTTCCTCCCTTTGTTTTGTATTTTCTTTTTAGTTTTTTCTTCATCCCTCCTTTTTTTAAAAGCAACTCAAAAAAGACAGTCCAATGCTTCTTTAGCATAGTCTGCCTTTTTCAACACAAATAAAGGTAATTTTACTACCTTGTTTTTCATCTAATATTTTGTTGATATATATATATATATATATATACAGTCTCAACGGTTTTAGAGTTTTTCATCCTTTTTTTGTACCTCTTTTTTGTTTTGCTTTTCTTTAGAATATCATTAATTTTTACTTTTGGCAATTATTTTTTAATTTTTTTTCAATTTTCTCTTGACAATGCGAACAAAGTTTTGTATACTATATACGAACATTGATTTGGCAAATAAAAATTTGTTAGGAGGATTTTTCTATGAGCATTTTTAAAAATAAAACAAGCGTTATTTCTTATTCCATCAATAAAGAGATGGGGTCTGATTTATATATTTCAGTAGATGGTGGAGAAGTTGTTGTAAATGCTCCATGGTATCTTTCTAGAAAACAAATTCAAACCGTAATTGAGGAAAAAAAGCAATGGATTTTGAGTAAAATAAAAGAATATCAACAAGCCAATAATTCTTCTATTAATAAAGGAACTATCTGTATTTTAGGGGCTACCCATCAGGTTCGTTTGTATTACAAAAATACAAAAACGCCTAGCATCAATATCGTAAAGGGCAATATTGATGTAGTTTTACCAAATGCTTATAAAAAAGTAGAAACATCAGAGGTTTTAAAGATTTTAATGGAGAAACTCTACCAAAAAGTAGCTGAACAAGAAGTAGAAAGGGCAATGGAAAAAACAAGATTACTATTAGGTATCGCTCCTGAAGATTATGAAATACAAAAATTAAATCCTGAAATTCTTGCAAGTTGTTCTAAAGAAGATAAAAAAATTGTAATTAGCTCTGAAATTGCTAAATTTGATAGGAATGTAATTGATTACCTCATTCTTCATGAGTTTTGTCACTTAACTTATAAAATTCATACAAAAAATTTCTGGAAAATTGTTGAAAAATATATGCCTCATTATGAAAAATATGAAGCAATCTTAAAAAATTTTTCTTACTAAAAAATGAGGGTGTCCTAACATTTTTTGACCATAGGCCCCTCATCTTCTCTTCTTATTTTCTTACATAAGTAATATATTCATAATCATAAGGATTTTTTTCATCTTTTACACCTTGCTCTTTAGAAACAATCTGCCACTTTTCCTCTTCGATTTGTGGGAAATATACGTCCCCTTCAAAATCTTGATGAATTTTGGTAATATACATTTTACTTACCTGTGGCATAAGTAATTGATAAATGGTAGCACCACCTATTACAAAATGTTCTTCTTCTGAATGAATATAAGGTTCTAGTTTGCTAACATCATTTAAAATTTCCACATTTTCATCTGCTATTTCTAGCTTTTTGTCATTACAAAGTACAATATGTTTTCTATTTGGTAAAACTCTTCCTAAAGATTCAAAGGTTTTCCTTCCCATAATAATGGTATGCCCTGTGGTTAATTTTTTAAATCGCTTTAAATCTTCTGGTAAGTGCCAAATTAATTGATTATCTTTTCCAATCACATTTTGGTTTGCAATTGCTACTATAATACTTAACATGTTCTTCTTATATGATGTATTTTATATATTTTTATACATCATATTCTCCTTTCTTTGTTTTTTAGATTGCTACTGGAATTTTTCCTAAATTGATATCATGATTATAATCATAATCTACTATTTCAAAATCTTCTACTTTGAACTGATAAAAGTCTTTGGTATCATTATGAATCTTTAATTTTGGACAAACATCCATTGGTTTTGCTTCTATTAACTTTTGAATTAATGGAATATGTCTATCATAAATATGACAATCTCCAATATTATGGGTTAAAGTTCCTACTTCTAAGTTACAACACTGAGCAAACATACATAATAATGCTGCATATTGCATGGTATTCCAGCCATTTGCTGCAAGCATATCTTGGGAACGTTGATTTAAAATCAAATGCAATTTTCCTTGTTTTACGAGCCACTGCGTTCCATAAGCACATGGCTCTAAATTCATATCTTTTAAGTCTTCATGATTAAAAATATTAGTCATAATTCTTCTACTTGCTGAATCGTTTTTTAGTAAGTTTAATACATAGTCTACTTGGTCTAAGTGCTCAATTCCATTTTTCGTTTTAAAATCATATTTTTTCGCAAGTTGATAACCATAAGCCTTTCCAATAGACCCATCTTCATCTGCCCATTGATCCCAAATGTGAGAGTTTAAATCATTTACATTATTCGACTTTTTTTGCCAAATCCACAAAATCTCATCAATTGCTTTTAATACTGTTTTACTATTATTCCTTAAGGTAATCATAGGAAACTCTTTTCCTACATCATATTTATTGCAGACCCCCACAATGGAGATATAGTTTGCTTCTGTCCCATCTTGCCATCTTGTTCTTACACCAGTTCCTTCTGAAGAGTAACCATGTTCTATGATTTCCTTGCAGGTATCTATAAAGTTTTTATCTGCTTGTGTCATTTCTTGCTCCTCCTATTTTTTATTTACTTACTATATTTTTTATAATGTATCACATTCTTTTTATTTTTTCAACAAAAAAGAACAATTCCTTTTTTGTCTTTTAGTAGCTCAAATCAAAATTTGGAACATATTCTTCTTCATGATCTCCTAATTCTTGTATATAGCCATTTTCTAAGTTTAAGGTGTATAAATAGTTTTCTATTTCCTTATATTCTTTTTTGGTTAGTTTACGATTTAAAAGTGGATCTTGTTTTGCTAAAAAAGTAGGAAAATACTGTGCCATAACACTAATATAAGTTCCTTCCTCCATATTTTCTTTCACCCATTTTAAAATGCGTTTGGTATTTTGAAGATGGTTAGGTAAAATCAAATGCCTAATCATGAGACCTTTTTGGATGATTCCATTTTCATCAAAAATAGGGGTTCCCACTTGTCTATGCATTTCTTGAATTGCTTTAGTAGCTGCTTCAAAATAGTGATCTACTTTAGAGTATTTTTTAGAAAGTTCATCTCCTGCATATTTTAAGTCTGGCAAATATACATCTATGTAGCCTTCTAACTCTTTTAAAGTTTCTACTTTTTCATAGCCATTTGTGTTATAAATCACAGGAATATGAAGTCCATTTGCTTTTGCTATCTTTAATGCTTCTTTAATTTGATAGGCATACATGGTAGGTGTTACTAAATTAATATTATGAACACCTTTTGATTGTTGTTTTAAAAATAGTTTTGCTAGTTCTTCTATGGTAATTTTTCTTCCTTTTCCCTGCTGACTAATTTCATAATTTTGGCAATAGATACAATTTAAGTTACAGTGACTAAAAAAGATCGTACCTGATCCTTTATTTCCACTGATGCATGGTTCTTCAAATTTATGAATAGATGCTAATGCAATTTGAATACTATCATCACATTGGCACCATCCTTTCTTTCCCTGTTTTCTATTTACGTTACAATCCCTTGGACAGATATCACATTTTTCTAATTTCATGTTTTTCTCCTATGTATTTTATTTTACATGATTTTTTTAAAAAGTCAATCAAAGATTTTTGTAAAAAAAACTAGTTATTTTTTAACTTATTTGATATAATTACATTTCTAAGGGGTGAAAAAAATGTTTGAAAAAAAATATACCATAGAAGTGCAAAATGTTGGCGCATCTAATTTGCTTAGCAATAAAGGGATTTTAAGTTTACTAGAAAATATCGCTTGCCTTCATTCTGATATGGTAGGGTTTGGAATGAATCAAATTGAAAAAACACATTTATCTTGGGTTCTGCTTCATTGGAAAGTCAAAGTTTTCAAAAGAGTTTCCTATGGAAGTACAGTTACTATTAAAACTTGGGCAAGATACGCAAATTCTTTTTTTACGTTGCGTGATTTTGAAATTTATGATGAAGAAAATCATCTTATCTGTATTGCTAGTTCTAAATGGACATTAGTTAATACCCAAACTTCTAGCATCACTAGAATTACAAAGGATATTATTTCTGGTTATGAACCTGAAGAAAAAAGTGTTTTTGAAGAAAAAGATATTGCTAAATTGAAAGTTCCTGAAATTTCAGGTGAGCCAAGTTTTCTATTTTCTATATTAAGAAGGGATATTGATGTGAATCATCACATGCATAATCTATATTACTTAGATTATAGTTATGAGGCTTTGCCAGAAGATATCTATGAAGGCCCAGAAGCAAATTATTTTGAGATTATGTATAAAACTGGAGCAAAACTTGGAGATATCGTTTCTTGTTTTTACATAAAAAAAGAAGATTCGCATTTTATTGTAATGAAATCTGCAAAAGAAGGACAATTACACGCACTTGTTAAGTTGGGCTAAGGAGAGAAAAACATTTCTCTTAAAAAGGAAAAACTGGAAGTGTTTTTACTAAACTCTCCCAGTTTTTTCTTTGTCCTAAAACAAAGCATTCTTATCTTTTTTATTTAATTGCTTTTCTTCCTCTAAATACAGCAACATCTCCTAGTTCTGCTTCAATATTTAAAAGTCTATTATATTTAGCAACACGGTCTGTTCTACATGGTGCCCCTGTTTTAATTTGTCCGCTATTGGTTGCAACTGCTACATCTGCTAAAGTAGTATCTTCTGTTTCACCACTTCTATGAGATACCACTGCGGTATATCCATTTTTCTTAGCAAGTTCAATAGCATCTAATGTTTCTGTTAAGGTTCCAATTTGATTTAATTTAATTAAAATACTATTGGCTGTTTGGTTATCAATTCCTTTTTGTAATCTTTTGATATTGGTTACAAATAAGTCATCACCTACTAGTTGTACTTTGTCTCCAATACGTTCTGTTAGCTTTTTCCAACTCTCCCAATCTTCTTCTGCTAAACCA
>CALYAE010000068.1 GCA_944393435.1 uncultured Clostridia bacterium | reverse complement strand
TTTTTTTACCATTTATTTTTTCTAAATCCTAATCTTTTATCTTACCCTCACTCTCCTTTTTTCCTTTAAGGCACACAAAAATGACAGGCTATGGTTTTATTTAAAACAATAGTCTGCCTTTTTCTATCAAAAATAAAGGTATTTTTTTACCTTGCTTTTCTTCTAATATTTTGTTGATATATATATATATATATATACAGCCTGAGCGGTTTTAAGGTTCCTCATTCTTTTTTGTGCCTCTTTCTTTTCTTTTTCTAACATTAAGGTTATCATTAACCTTAACTTTTTGCAATAGTTTTTTCTTTTTTTCTTCGAGAACTTTTCCTTTATTTCATTATTTTCCCTTTCTCAATTTTTATCGACATTTTTTTAAAAAACATATTCCCTTTTCCTTAAGAATATAGTATAATAAATTTATTGTTAGGAGAGTGATTTAAAAAATGTGGTATATTTGGTTAATTGCTGCTGGTATTTTTTTGATAGGTGAAATGATAACCAACGGCTTTTTAATTTTTTGGCTTGGTTTAGGTGCCCTACTTGCCATGCTTGTTAGCTTTATTACAGATAACCTAATTATCCAAACCGCTGTATTTGTAGTATCCTCTACTCTTCTGATTATCTTTACCAAACCACTACTAAAGAAATTTACAAAAAAAGATAAAACAGTAGTCACCAATGCTTTTTCCATTGTTGGAAAAAAAGCTCTTGTATTACAAGATATTAATTCAACTCTTGGTACTGGGCAAATAAAAGTAGATGGGCAAGTTTGGTCAGCTAAAACTGAAACAGAAGAATTCATTCCAAAAGGTGCTGAAGTTCTTATTTTAAAAATAGACGGGGTGAAAACTGTTGTTACCACTAATTTACAAGCAAAAGTGGAGCAAGAATCTGTGGAAGAAACTATTTAATTTGTTATTAATATTTTATATATAAAATAAAGGGAGGAAAAAATCATGTTATGGTTTTTATTAGTTTTATTCATTATCATTTTAATTATTGCATTTAACACCATTAAAATTGTTAAACAATCTGAAGTTTACATTATTGAAAGACTAGGTAAATTTCACAAAGTAGCAGATGCTGGTCTTACCATCATTATTCCATTTGTAGACCACGTTCGTAGCGTTGTTAGTTTAAAACAACAAACGATGGATATTCCACCACAAGGAGTGATTACACAAGATAACGTTACAATTACCATTGATACGGTAGTATTCTACAAAATTACAGATCCAGCAAAAGCAGTATATGAAATTCAAAACTTAAAGAAAGGTATTGAATACTTAGCAATTACTACCATCCGTGATATTGTTGGTAAAATGGATTTAGATGACACTTTTAGTTCTAGAGATGCTATTAATGATCGTCTAAGAGTAATCTTAGATGAAGCAACTGATCAATGGGGCTGTAAAGTTGACCGTGTAGAAATTAAAGATATTACTCCACCTGCTGACATTCGTGATGCAATGGAAAAACAAATGAATGCAGAAAGAAATAAAAGAGCATTAATT
Source organism: uncultured Clostridia bacterium (assembly GCA_944393435.1). Taxonomy (GTDB): domain Bacteria; phylum Bacillota; class Clostridia; order TANB77; family CAG-508; genus CAG-273. Next base: position 13,101 of record CALYAE010000068.1, on the reverse strand, counting down.
TTACAAGCAGAAGGTGAAAGACAATCTGCTATTACTCTAGCAGAAGGTAAAAAAGAAGCTGCTATCCTAGAAGCTGAAGCTGATAGAGAAGCTAAAATCACAAGAGCAACTGGTGAGGCTGAGGCAATTAAAAGAGTAGCTGAAGCAAAAGCTGAAGAAATTCACATGGTGTATGATGCTATGATGAAAGCAAAACCAGATGAAAAATTAGTACAATTAAAATCTTTAGAGGCTTTAAAAGAAGTAGCAAATGGAAATGCTAATAAAGTATTTATTCCTTTTGAAGCAACCGCTTCTCTAAGTAGCCTAGGAGCTGTATCTGAAGTATTCAAAGATAAAAAATCAAAAGAATAATTTTTTTAAAAAAAGTGTAAACTGCATTGTTGCAAATAAAGTTTACACTCTTTTTTTATTTAATTTTTCCCATTTTCTTAAACCAATCTACTGTATCTTGTAAAGTTTGCTCTATTGGCCTTATTGTATACCCTAATTTTTCCTGTGCTTTTTTATTACTAAAATTACTATTCGTACCTAACGTATATACAGCATAGGAGGTAAAAAGTGGTTTTCTTCTTACGATTTTATAGTAAATCTCAGACATGAAGCCAGTAGCATAAGCAAACCATCTTGCAATTTTAAACCCTGGCATTTTCACTTTCGTAATTTCTTCAATCATTTCCATTAATTGTTTTACACTTATTTGGTGCCCAGCTAGAATATAGGTTTCACCATTTTCACCGCTTTTGTGCTGCTTGCATAATTCCTTTGGCTACATCTCTTACATCTACAAAATTATATCCACCTTCTAAATAAGCTCCTATTTTTTTATTTGCACAATCAATTGTTTCTGTAATTACCTCACCTATTGGCTTTTCTGCAATCGCATGGACAGAACTGGTATAAACTAATTTTTTTACTTTTTCTTTTTTACATGCTTGTAATACATTTTTAGTTCCTTCTACGTTGACAGAGTAGATTGTTTTTCTTTTTGTAGTTCCAATATCAATAATGCCTGCTAAATGAAAAACAATTTCTGCACCTTGAAAGGCTTTTTCTAGAGATTCTATATTTCTAACATCTCCATAACAAATTTCAATTTGTAATTCTTTTAAATACTCTACATTTTCATTTTCTAAAACAAATGCTTTTACTTCATAACCATTTTTTATTAACTCTCTTACCAAAACATTGCCAATATGACCACTGGCGCCAGTCACTACACATTTCATCTTATGTTTCTCCTTCTTTTTTTATTCTACGGTATCATCTTTGATATAATATTTGGTTCCCACCATTTTATCTGGCAAATATTGTTGCTGTACATAATGTCCAGGATAATCATGTGGATATTTGTATCCAACACTATACCCTTCTTTTTTCATTCCCTCTACTGGTGCATTTCGAATATGCATTGGAATGGTTCCTGTATCTTTATTTGCTACATCTGCTAATGCTTTTTCTATTCCTAAATAAGCACAATTTGATTTTTTGGAAGTTGCCACGTAAACTGCCGCTTCTGCTAAAATAATCCTTGCCTCTGGCATTCCTACCATTGTAGTTGCTTGCATTGCAGAAGTTGCTACCACTAATGCATTCGGGTTTGCCATGCCAACATCTTCTGCTGCACAAATTACAATCCTTCTTGCCATAAACACAGGATCTTCTCCGGCATTTAAAGCTCTTGCTAAATAGAATAAAGCTGCATCTGGATCTGAGCCTCTCATAGATTTTATAAAAGCACTAATATTATCATAATGGCTATCTCCATTTTTATCAAATACTGCTTTTCTAGTTTGTACGCATTCTTTTGCAATTTCATCTGTAATGACAATCACTCCGTCTTGATCCATAGTAGTTGTAAGCACTGCTACTTCTAATCCATTTAAAGCAGTTCTTACATCCCCATTTGCGGTTTCAGCAATTTTCTCTAAAGTAGAATCTTCTACTTTAATATGATAGCTAGCTAGCCCTCTTGGATCTGATAATGCTTTTTTTAATACCTTAAAGATATCGTTTTGTGTCAAAGGATTTAAATGAAATACCATAGATCTTGAAATAAGTGCTTTATTTACTTCAAAATATGGATTTTCTGTGGTAGCTCCTATTAAAATAATCGTTCCATTTTCTACATAAGGAAGAAGTGCGTCTTGTTGTATTTTATTAAAACGATGAATTTCATCAATAAATAAAATACATTTTCCAGAAGGATTTAGCATTACATTTTGTGCAGTTTCGATTGCATTTTTAATATCTGCAATTCCTGATGCAACTGCATTAATTTTCAAAAATTTATATTTTGTTGTTTGACTAATTACTCTAGCCAAAGACGTTTTACCACACCCTGGTGGTCCCCATAGAATAAGGCTAGATAAACGGTCTGCTTGAATGGTTCTATATAAAATTTTATCTTTTCCTAAAATATGTTCTTGTCCTACATAATCATCCAATGTTTGAGGACTCATTCGATAAGCTAATGGCTTGCTTAAATCCATGATTTTTTCTCCTTTAGTCATTTTTTGTCACCATTGGGGACGTTCCTTAATGGTGACACTTTTGTCACTTTTAAGGAACGTCCCTAATAGTGACACTTTGCTAAGTTAGCTAGTCCCTTCCTAATAATGTCTTCTACACTTAACTCTGACATGTCTACCTTATCTAAAGCTAAGACAATTTCTCTTTTGCTATAACCAAGTACTTGAAGTGCACTAATTGCCTCTGCTACCTTTTCATCTTCTGCAATTGCAACTTGAAGTGCTGATATTTCTTCACCTTGTTCTTGTTCTGTTACAGTCTCTTGATTTTCTTTCTTTAATTTATCTTTTAATTCTAAGATAACTCTTTGCGCTGTTTTTGGACCAATTCCAGGTAATTTTTTTAGAATTCCTACATCATTTCCAATTACTGCTAAAGCAAATTTAGATGGTGTAATATTAGATAAAATCGTTAAGGCTCCTTTAGCTCCAATTCCACTTACACTTAGTAATAGTTCAAACATACGTAATTCTTCATTAGTAAGAAATCCGAATAGACTAATGTCATCTTCTCTTACTCTCATATAAGTATGTACTTGTACTTTCTCTCCAATGTTTCCTACTTTTTCTATGGTAGAGGCTGGCATAAATATTTTATAGCCAATTCCTCCTGTTTCAATAACAATATATCCTTTTGTTTTTATTTCTAAGTTTCCTTTAATATATGCTAACATACTATTTTCTCCTTTTTTCTTTGCATATTGTATCATAACGAAAAAAAATTGCAAGTACCTTTTTGCAAATTTTTGTTTGGACTATGGAATTTCTTGACAGTTAAATTTTTCGAATGCTATAATATTACTATTATTGATAAAGGATTTTAAAATGATGGAAAATTGGTTAGATCGTACAGAATATTTAATTGGAAAAGATAATATTAAAAAACTTAGCCATACACATATAGCTGTGTTTGGTTGTGGTGGTGTTGGAAGCTACGCAATTGAAGCCCTTGCTCGCAGTGGCGTTGGGCATCTTACTTTAGTTGATCATGATATTGTTTCTATTACCAATATCAATCGTCAGTTAATTGCTGATACCACTACTGTGGGCAGACCTAAAGTAGAAGTTTGCAAGGAAAGATTACTTAAAATTAATCCTGCTATCCAAGTAGATATTTTTCAAGAATTTTTTTGCCTAGACAATAAAGATAGACTTGTTCTGCCAGATTATGATTATATGATTGATGCCATTGACTGCGTTCCTTCTAAAATTTGTCTGATTGAAACTGCTAAACAAAAAAATATTCCCATTATTTCTTCTATGGGTACAGGAAATAAATTAGATCCTACTTTATTTCAAGTTTCTGATATTAGCAAGACTTCTGTATGTCCTCTTGCCAAAGTAATGAGAAAAGAACTTCGTAAAAAAGGAATTGAAAATTTAAAAGTAGTTTATTCTAAAGAACTACCTCAAAATGTTGCAATTCGAGAAAATAATCAAGAAACTTCTAGCTTAAAAAGAGTACCTGCTAGTATTAGTTTCGTTCCTCCTGTTGCTGGTTTTATCCTAGCTGGAGAAGTAATTAAAGATTGTATTTTTAAAATCCTTAAATAAAAACTTAGACGCTATGATTCAATTTTTAATGGATTTGCAACGAATTTTCCAAAAAGCCTTGTTTTTTTTACAAAACTATGCTAAACTTATAAATAGTCAATTTTAGTTTTACATATAGGAGGTGCTATCAATGGCAAAATGTGATATTTGCGGAAAAACATTATCTCATGGAAATAAAATTAGCATTGCTCGTTCTCATGTTAGTAGAAGAACTACTAGAGCTTTTAAACCAAATTTAAGAAGAGTAAAAACACTTGTTAATGGTCAAACAAAAACCATTCATGCATGTGCAAAATGTTTACGTTCTGGAAAAGTAGTTAGAGCTTAAATGAATGCTTTGTTTTGATGAATAAAATAAGAAAAATAAAAAAGTGAGACTATTTTTCTAAATAGCCTCTTTTTTTCTTATGTATTACTTTTCTTTAATTCCAAATAAAAGTTTCACAATACCCCTTAAGCATTTTGGAACTTTTTTTACAACGATTGTCATTTCCTTCACTCTCCTTTTTGCTTAGCATTTTTCTATTTTATTTGCAGGATAGCCAGATGAGTCCTACCGCTATAACTGTAATACCTAAAGCAAATAACCAACCTGATAAAGGAAGTAATAATACAAGCAAAATACCAAGTCCTAATCCTATTAAACACACACCTATGGTTTTTTTCAATGCACACAACATAATCTATTACCTCCTTTTTTCATATTATATGTTGACTAATGCTAAAAAGTGACTTCTGGTTATGAAAACTAACAAAATTAGGACAATTTTTATATAATTAATTTTTAAAAAGTGAGGTACTAAAAAATGAAACAAGAAAAAATAGTGAAAATTTTTGAACTACTCAAAAAAGAATATCCAGATGCTAAATGTAGCTTAGATTTCAAAACTCCTTTTGAAATGATGGTTGCTGTTATGCTTTCTGCTCAGTGTACTGATGAACGAGTTAATAAGGTAACTGCTGAGTTCTTTCCAAAATATCATACCCCTGAAGATTTTGCTACTATGCCTTTAGAAGATATTGAAAAACTCATTCATTCTTGTGGTTTTTATAAAAATAAGGCAAAAAATTTAAAACTAGCCTCTCAAAAAATTTTAAAAGATTTTAATGGACAGGTTCCACAAACTATGGAAGAATTAATGTCTATTCCTGGCGTTGGTAGAAAAAGTGCTAATGTTATCATGTTAGAGGCTTTCGGCAATCCTCAAGGAATTGCCGTAGATACTCATGTTAAAAGACTTTCGAACCGTATTGGCTTTTCTAAAAAGAAAGAACCTGAAAAAATTGAACAAGATTTATTAAAACAATTTCCAAAAGAATACTATCAAGATGCAAATCACATTTTTATTTATCACGGAAGGAATATTTGCAAAGCACAAAATCCAGCATGTGAAAAATGTTGTATCCGTGAATTTTGTGAAAATCCAGTTAAATAATTTTTTTGCATATATTTTTCAAATTTAGTTATACTAAGTAAAAATAGCTTTAAGATAAGATTGGAAAATATGAGGTGGCTTGTTTTGACTACAATTAATTGTTCCGAAAAATGCATTTATCAAAAAGATGGTAAGTGTTCTTTTGAAAACATTTGTCAGCAAAAGGTAAATGCTCATGATACTTGTGCTTATTTTATTTCTAATCAACCTAAGAAAATTTACCATTAGGGACGTTCCTTTTTGGCGAAAATTTTACCACTGGGGACACTCTTTTAAAAGAGTGTCCCCAGTGGTAAAATTTTCGCCAAAAAGGAACGTCCCTAATGGTAAATTTTCTTAGGTTGATTAGAAATAAAATAAGCACAAGTATCATGAGCATTTACCTTTTGCTGACAAATGTTTTCAAAAGAACACTTACCATCTTTTTGATAAATGCATTTTTCGGAACAATTAATTGTAGTCAAAACAAGCCACCTCATATTTTCCAATCTTATCTTAAAGCTATTTTTACTTAGTATAACTAAATTTGAAAAATATATGCAAAAAAATTATTTAACTGGATTTTCACAAAATTCACGGATACAACATTTTTCACATGCTGGATTTTGTGCTTTGCAAATATTCCTTCCGTGATAAATAAAAATGTGATTTGCATCTTGATAGTATTCTTTTGGAAATTGTTTTAATAAATCTTGTTCAATTTTTTCAGGTTCTTTCTTTTTAGAAAAGCCAATACGGTTCGAAAGTCTTTTAACATGAGTATCTACGGCAATTCCTTGAGGATTGCCGAAAGCCTCTAACATGATAACATTAGCACTTTTTCTACCAACGCCAGGAATAGACATTAATTCTTCCATAGTTTGTGGAACCTGTCCATTAAAATCTTTTAAAATTTTTTGAGAGGCTAGTTTTAAATTTTTTGCCTTATTTTTATAAAAACCACAAGAATGAATGAGTTTTTCAATATCTTCTAAAGGCATAGTAGCAAAATCTTCAGGGGTATGATATTTTGGAAAGAACTCAGCAGTTACCTTATTAACTCGTTCATCAGTACACTGAGCAGAAAGCATAACAGCAACCATCATTTCAAAAGGAGTTTTGAAATCTAAGCTACATTTAGCATCTGGATATTCTTTTTTGAGTAGTTCAAAAATTTTCACTATTTTTTCTTGTTTCATTTTTTAGTACCTCACTTTTTAAAAATTAATTATATAAAAATTGTCCTAATTTTGTTAGTTTTCATAACCAGAAGTCACTTTTTAGCATTAGTCAACATATAATATGAAAAAAGGAGGTAATAGATTATGTTGTGTGCATTGAAAAAAACCATAGGTGTGTGTTTAATAGGATTAGGACTTGGTATTTTGCTTGTATTATTACTTCCTTTATCAGGTTGGTTATTTGCTTTAGGTATTACAGTTATAGCGGTAGGACTCATCTGGCTATCCTGCAAATAAAATAGAAAAATGCTAAGCAAAAAGGAGAGTGAAGGAAATGACAATCGTTGTAAAAAAAGTTCCAAAATGCTTAAGGGGTATTGTGAAACTTTTATTTGGAATTAAAGAAAAGTAATACATAAGAAAAAAAGAGGCTATTTAGAAAAATAGTCTCACTTTTTTATTTTTCTTATTTTATTCATCAAAACAAAGCATTCATTTAAGCTCTAACTACTTTTCCAGAACGTAAACATTTTGCACATGCATGAATGGTTTTTGTTTGACCATTAACAAGTGTTTTTACTCTTCTTAAATTTGGTTTAAAAGCTCTAGTAGTTCTTCTACTAACATGAGAACGAGCAATGCTAATTTTATTTCCATGAGATAATGTTTTTCCGCAAATATCACATTTTGCCATTGATAGCACCTCCTATATGTAAAACTAAAATTGACTATTTATAAGTTTAGCATAGTTTTGTAAAAAAAACAAGGCTTTTTGGAAAATTCGTTGCAAATCCATTAAAAATTGAATCATAGCGTCTAAGTTTTTATTTAAGGATTTTAAAAATACAATCTTTAATTACTTCTCCAGCTAGGATAAAACCAGCAACAGGAGGAACGAAACTAATACTAGCAGGTACTCTTTTTAAGCTAGAAGTTTCTTGATTATTTTCTCGAATTGCAACATTTTGAGGTAGTTCTTTAGAATAAACTACTTTTAAATTTTCAATTCCTTTTTTACGAAGTTCTTTTCTCATTACTTTGGCAAGAGGACATACAGAAGTCTTGCTAATATCAGAAACTTGAAATAAAGTAGGATCTAATTTATTTCCTGTACCCATAGAAGAAATAATGGGAATATTTTTTTGTTTAGCAGTTTCAATCAGACAAATTTTAGAAGGAACGCAGTCAATGGCATCAATCATATAATCATAATCTGGCAGAACAAGTCTATCTTTATTGTCTAGGCAAAAAAATTCTTGAAAAATATCTACTTGGATAGCAGGATTAATTTTAAGTAATCTTTCCTTGCAAACTTCTACTTTAGGTCTGCCCACAGTAGTGGTATCAGCAATTAACTGACGATTGATATTGGTAATAGAAACAATATCATGATCAACTAAAGTAAGATGCCCAACGCCACTGCGAGCAAGGGCTTCAATTGCGTAGCTTCCAACACCACCACAACCAAACACAGCTATATGTGTATGGCTAAGTTTTTTAATATTATCTTTTCCAATTAAATATTCTGTACGATCTAACCAATTTTCCATCATTTTAAAATCCTTTATCAATAATAGTAATATTATAGCATTCGAAAAATTTAACTGTCAAGAAATTCCATAGTCCAAACAAAAATTTGCAAAAAGGTACTTGCAATTTTTTTTCGTTATGATACAATATGCAAAGAAAAAAGGAGAAAATAGTATGTTAGCATATATTAAAGGAAACTTAGAAATAAAAACAAAAGGATATATTGTTATTGAAACAGGAGGAATTGGCTATAAAATATTTATGCCAGCCTCTACCATAGAAAAAGTAGGAAACATTGGAGAGAAAGTACAAGTACATACTTATATGAGAGTAAGAGAAGATGACATTAGTCTATTCGGATTTCTTACTAATGAAGAATTACGTATGTTTGAACTATTACTAAGTGTAAGTGGAATTGGAGCTAAAGGAGCCTTAACGATTTTATCTAATATTACACCATCTAAATTTGCTTTAGCAGTAATTGGAAATGATGTAGGAATTCTAAAAAAATTACCTGGAATTGGTCCAAAAACAGCGCAAAGAGTTATCTTAGAATTAAAAGATAAATTAAAGAAAGAAAATCAAGAGACTGTAACAGAACAAGAACAAGGTGAAGAAATATCAGCACTTCAAGTTGCAATTGCAGAAGATGAAAAGGTAGCAGAGGCAATTAGTGCACTTCAAGTACTTGGTTATAGCAAAAGAGAAATTGTCTTAGCTTTAGATAAGGTAGACATGTCAGAGTTAAGTGTAGAAGACATTATTAGGAAGGGACTAGCTAACTTAGCAAAGTGTCACTATTAGGGACGTTCCTTAAAAGTGACAAAAGTGTCACCATTAAGGAACGTCCCCAATGGTGACAAAAAATGACTAAAGGAGAAAAAATCATGGATTTAAGCAAGCCATTAGCTTATCGAATGAGTCCTCAAACATTGGATGATTATGTAGGACAAGAACATATTTTAGGAAAAGATAAAATTTTATATAGAACCATTCAAGCAGACCGTTTATCTAGCCTTATTCTATGGGGACCACCAGGGTGTGGTAAAACGTCTTTGGCTAGAGTAATTAGTCAAACAACAAAATATAAATTTTTGAAAATTAATGCAGTTGCATCAGGAATTGCAGATATTAAAAATGCAATCGAAACTGCACAAAATGTAATGCTAAATCCTTCTGGAAAATGTATTTTATTTATTGATGAAATTCATCGTTTTAATAAAATACAACAAGACGCACTTCTTCCTTATGTAGAAAATGGAACGATTATTTTAATAGGAGCTACCACAGAAAATCCATATTTTGAAGTAAATAAAGCACTTATTTCAAGATCTATGGTATTTCATTTAAATCCTTTGACACAAAACGATATCTTTAAGGTATTAAAAAAAGCATTATCAGATCCAAGAGGGCTAGCTAGCTATCATATTAAAGTAGAAGATTCTACTTTAGAGAAAATTGCTGAAACCGCAAATGGGGATGTAAGAACTGCTTTAAATGGATTAGAAGTAGCAGTGCTTACAACTACTATGGATCAAGACGGAGTGATTGTCATTACAGATGAAATTGCAAAAGAATGCGTACAAACTAGAAAAGCAGTATTTGATAAAAATGGAGATAGCCATTATGATAATATTAGTGCTTTTATAAAATCTATGAGAGGCTCAGATCCAGATGCAGCTTTATTCTATTTAGCAAGAGCTTTAAATGCCGGAGAAGATCCTGTGTTTATGGCAAGAAGGATTGTAATTTGTGCAGCAGAAGATGTTGGCATGGCAAACCCGAATGCATTAGTGGTAGCAACTTCTGCAATGCAAGCAACTACAATGGTAGGAATGCCAGAGGCAAGGATTATTTTAGCAGAAGCGGCAGTTTACGTGGCAACTTCCAAAAAATCAAATTGTGCTTATTTAGGAATAGAAAAAGCATTAGCAGATGTAGCAAATAAAGATACAGGAACCATTCCAATGCATATTCGAAATGCACCAGTAGAGGGAATGAAAAAAGAAGGGTATAGTGTTGGATACAAATATCCACATGATTATCCTGGACATTATGTACAGCAACAATATTTGCCAGATAAAATGGTGGGAACCAAATATTATATCAAAGATGATACCGTAGAATAAAAAAAGAAGGAGAAACATAAGATGAAATGTGTAGTGACTGGCGCCAGTGGTCATATTGGCAATGTTTTGGTAAGAGAGTTAATAAAAAATGGTTATGAAGTAAAAGCATTTGTTTTAGAAAATGAAAATGTAGAGTATTTAAAAGAATTACAAATTGAAATTTGTTATGGAGATGTTAGAAATATAGAATCTCTAGAAAAAGCCTTTCAAGGTGCAGAAATTGTTTTTCATTTAGCAGGCATTATTGATATTGGAACTACAAAAAGAAAAACAATCTACTCTGTCAACGTAGAAGGAACTAAAAATGTATTACAAGCATGTAAAAAAGAAAAAGTAAAAAAATTAGTTTATACCAGTTCTGTCCATGCGATTGCAGAAAAGCCAATAGGTGAGGTAATTACAGAAACAATTGATTGTGCAAATAAAAAAATAGGAGCTTATTTAGAAGGTGGATATAATTTTGTAGATGTAAGAGATGTAGCCAAAGGAATTATGCAAGCAGCACAAAAGCGGTGAAAATGGTGAAACCTATATTCTAGCTGGGCACCAAATAAGTGTAAAACAATTAATGGAAATGATTGAAGAAATTACGAAAGTGAAAATGCCAGGGTTTAAAATTGCAAGATGGTTTGCTTATGCTACTGGCTTCATGTCTGAGATTTACTATAAAATCGTAAGAAGAAAACCACTTTTTACCTCCTATGCTGTATATACGTTAGGTACGAATAGTAATTTTAGTAATAAAAAAGCACAGGAAAAATTAGGGTATACAATAAGGCCAATAGAGCAAACTTTACAAGATACAGTAGATTGGTTTAAGAAAATGGGAAAAATTAAATAAAAAAAGAGTGTAAACTTTATTTGCAACAATGCAGTTTACACTTTTTTTAAAAAAATTATTCTTTTGATTTTTTATCTTTGAATACTTCAGATACAGCTCCTAGGCTACTTAGAGAAGCGGTTGCTTCAAAAGGAATAAATACTTTATTAGCATTTCCATTTGCTACTTCTTTTAAAGCCTCTAAAGATTTTAATTGTACTAATTTTTCATCTGGTTTTGCTTTCATCATAGCATCATACACCATGTGAATTTCTTCAGCTTTTGCTTCAGCTACTCTTTTAATTGCCTCAGCCTCACCAGTTGCTCTTGTGATTTTAGCTTCTCTATCAGCTTCAGCTTCTAGGATAGCAGCTTCTTTTTTACCTTCTGCTAGAGTAATAGCAGATTGTCTTTCACCTTCTGCTTGTAAAATTAATGCTCTTTTATTTCTTTCTGCATTCATTTGTTTTTCCATTGCATCACGAATGTCAGCAGGTGGAGTAATATCTTTAATTTCTACACGGTCAACTTTACAGCCCCATTGATCAGTTGCTTCATCTAAGATTACTCTTAGACGATCATTAATAGCATCTCTAGAACTAAAAGTGTCATCTAAATCCATTTTACCAACAATATCACGGATGGTAGTAATTGCTAAGTATTCAATACCTTTCTTTAAGTTTTGAATTTCATATACTGCTTTTGCTGGATCTGTAATTTTGTAGAATACTACCGTATCAATGGTAATTGTAACGTTATCTTGTGTAATCACTCCTTGTGGTGGAATATCCATCGTTTGTTGTTTTAAACTAACAACGCTACGAACGTGGTCTACAAATGGAATAATGATGGTAAGACCAGCATCTGCTACTTTGTGAAATTTACCTAGTCTTTCAATAATGTAAACTTCAGATTGTTTAACAATTTTAATGGTGTTAAATGCAATAATTAAAATGATAATGAATAAAACTAATAAAAACCATAACATGATTTTTTCCTCCCTTTATTTTATATATAAAATATTAATAACAAATTAAATAGTTTCTTCCACAGATTCTTGCTCCACTTTTGCTTGTAAATTAGTGGTAACAACAGTTTTCACCCCGTCTATTTTTAAAATAAGAACTTCAGCACCTTTTGGAATGAATTCTTCTGTTTCAGTTTTAGCTGACCAAACTTGCCCATCTACTTTTATTTGCCCAGTACCAAGAGTTGAATTAATATCTTGTAATACAAGAGCTTTTTTTCCAACAATGGAAAAAGCATTGGTGACTACTGTTTTATCTTTTTTTGTAAATTTCTTTAGTAGTGGTTTGGTAAAGATAATCAGAAGAGTAGAGGATACTACAAATACAGCGGTTTGGATAATTAGGTTATCTGTAATAAAGCTAACAAGCATGGCAAGTAGGGCACCTAAACCAAGCCAAAAAATTAAAAAGCCGTTGGTTATCATTTCACCTATCAAAAAAATACCAGCAGCAATTAACCAAATATACCACATTTTTTAAATCACTCTCCTAACAATAAATTTATTATACTATATTCTTAAGGAAAAGGGAATATGTTTTTTAAAAAAATGTCGATAAAAATTGAGAAAGGGAAAATAATGAAATAAAGGAAAAGTTCTCGAAGAAAAAAAGAAAAAACTATTGCAAAAAGTTAAGGTTAATGATAACCTTAATGTTAGAAAAAGAAAAGAAAGAGGCACAAAAAAGAATGAGGAACCTTAAAACCGCTCAGGCTGTATATATATATATATATATATCAACAAAATATTAGAAGAAAAGCAAGGTAAAAAAATACCTTTATTTTTGATAGAAAAAGGCAGACTATTGTTTTAAATAAAACCATAGCCTGTCATTTTTGTGTGCCTTAAAGGAAAAAAGGAGAGTGAGGGTAAGATAAAAGATTAGGATTTAGAAAAAATAAATGGTAAAAAAA
>CALYAE010000067.1 GCA_944393435.1 uncultured Clostridia bacterium | reverse complement strand
ACTTTTTTATAAAAATCTATTTACTTTTTATGAATATTTTGATATAACATATATAGTTTATGTAAATTGGTAAAAAGTGCTATTGAGCACAAATAAAATATATGGGGGACAGGGGAACTTAAAATGGAAAAACAAATCAAACTTTTTTTAGATTTTCTTCAAAATGAAAAAAAATTATCAGATAACACATTACAATCTTACAAAAGAGATATTCTACAATTTGAAGAATATATAGAAAAAAACAGAATTAATTATACCAAAATGAATCAAGAAGATATAAAAACCTATCTATCACATTTACAAGAAATTGGAAAAAAATCTTCAACCATTTCTAGAAATTTAGCATCTATTCGTTCTTTTTATCAATTTTTAATTCGTAATAGAAAAATAAAACATGATCCAACAGATGAAGTACAATCACCAAAAGTAGAAAAAAGAATACCAAGTGTACTTACTTCGCAAGAAGTAGAATTATTATTAGAACAGCCTAAAGATGTTGATTTAAAGGGAACAAGGGATAAAGCAATGCTTGAATTTGCTTATGCCACAGGTATGAGAGTAACCGAAATTATCTCTTTAAATATAGACGATATTAATTTACAAGAAGGATTTGTTATTTGCAAAACAGGTCCTAAACAAAGAAACATTCCTTTAGGTTCATTATCTTTAAAAGCTCTTCAAGAATATATAGAAAGTGCAAGACCTATTTTAATAAAAAATGAAAAGGAGAAAGCATTATTTGTGAATGTGAATGGAAAGAGATTAACAAGACAAGGTTTTTGGAAAATCGTAAAATATTATAAGGAGCAAGCACATATCACAAAAGATATTACACCACATGTTTTAAGGCACTCTTTTGCTACGCATTTATTACAAAATGGCGCGGATTTAAAAGCTATTCAAACAATGCTTGGTCATTCTGATATTTCTTCTACACAGGTATATATGCAATTCCAAGATTCAGGTTTAAAAGATGTTTATCAAAAAGCTCATCCAAGGGCATAAAGAAAAGAAAAATATAATGTTTCTGATAGATTCATTATATTTTTCTTTTTTTCAACGAAAGATATTCAAATAAATAGATTGACTTTTAAAACAGAATAAGCTACTATAATATTTAGTAGGTATATGCAATTGTGCGATTAAGACAATACGAAAGAAAAAGTCAAATTGTAAAATTTGAGAATAGAAGCACGAAGGGAGGGACAAAAAATGGAGAAAATAACAATCAATAGAGTAACTAAAAAATCTGGTATTACTCTGATTGCCTTAGTAGTGACCCTAGTGGTTTTACTAATCTTAGCAGCAATTACCATTAATTTTCTTGTAGGGGATAATGGAATTTTTAGAACGGCAAAAGATGCAGAAAAAGAGATGGAAATAGCAGAATGGCAAGAAAGATTAGAACTATCAAAGTTACCAGTGTACGCGAAAAATGAAGGAAAATTTGATATGGACGATTACCTAGATCAAATCGTGCAAGATGGAATCACAAACAAAGAAGATATTGTAGAAAATGAGGATGGAAGCTATGAAATCACAACAGATGACGGATATATCTTTGAAATAAAGCCAATTCCAGATAGTGAAAACCCAAGTGACGTAGAAATAGGCTGGGTAGGAACAGAAGATGGACCAAGAATCAGGGATATTAAAGTAACTAATAAAACAACCAATAGTATCCGTGTAGAAGTAGAAGTGGCTAATGCAGAAGATGCAACATACAAATACGAATATCGAAAAGAAGGAGAAGATGATAATAGTTGGAAATTAGCAGAAGAAAGTAAAAACAATACTTGAAATATTACAGGGTTAGCAGGAAATCAAATTTATGATATTAGAGTCACAGTCACAACAAGTGAAGGAAGCACAAGTAAAATAACCAGTGATAGGACAGGAGAATTAGAAGTAGGAACCATAGAATTTGATGCATATCAGTGGCAAGGAGATGGAACAGCAAGTATTGTGATAAGAAACAATAGTACTGATACCAGTTACCACTTAGAATATAGGATAGGATTAGATGGGGAGTGGACAGAAATAGAAAGTGGGCAAGCAATCACAGGCTTAACACATGGACAAACCGTATATGGAAGATTATATGATGGAATAAATGAAGCAAGCCCAGCAAGTGTGGAGATAAAAGATAAAACAAAACCAACGATACAAATAGAAGCACCAAGCGGAAACATTACAACAAATAGTATTACCGTAAATGTGCTAAGTACACAAGATAATGAAAGTGGAATGCCAGAGACGCCAAGTTATACTTATTATATTAAAAAAACAGCAGAAGAAGATACCGCATATACAGCAAAAGCAACCAATAGTACAAACACAAGCTATACCTTCACAGGATTAATTCAAGGAACGAGTTATGATGTAAAAGTAGAAACAAAAGATAAAGCAAATAACGTAGGAGAAGCAAAAGAAACCAACATCACAACCAAAACTGTACCAGGAGGAGACACAGGATTAGAACAAGGAGCGATTAGTTTTGGAAGCAAAACATGGAATCCAACCAGCCATACAGCAAGTGTAACAGTAGATACGAATACAAGTTACCAAATAGAATATCAAGTCAATGCAACAGAAGAAGATGGCTGGAAAGAAATCGCAAAAGGAGGAACTATTAGTAATCTAACACATGGGCAAACCGTATATGCAAGATTATTTGATGGGACCAACTATGGAAATGAAGCAAGTGTAGAAATAGTAGATGGAACAAAGCCAAATGCACCAACCATTACCCCATCAGGAACAATGGGAAATAATAACTATTATAAATCCAATGTAACAGTAAAAATAACAGCAGGAAGTGACGGACAGAGCGGAGCAGATAAAGTAAGGTATAGTGTAAGTGGAGCACAAACAATATCGCAAACAACCACGGCATCAGGAACAACAAGTGCAAGTATTACAATCAGTACCTATGGAACAAGTACAGTAACAGCCTATACAATGGATAAAGCAGGAAATGTATCAGAAGCGAAAACACAGGTGATATACAAAGATAATACAGCACCAAGTACAGCAAGTTTAACAGTAAGTAGTTATGATGAAACAAGTATAGAAGTAACAGCAAATGGAGCAGATAGCACATCAGGAGTATATAGTTATGCATTCCAAAGAAGTACAACAAGCGCTACATCAGGCTTTACAACAGTAGAAACCAAAACAAGTACAGCAAGCAGTTATAATTATACCTACACAGGTTTAACAGCAGAAACAACATATTATTTAAGAGTAGTTGTAACAGATAAAGCAGGAAATACGAAAACAGGAACAGCAATCAAACAAGCGACTAAAAGTTATCCAACAGTAGAAAGTAAGTTAAAAGAAGGAAATTACGTGAACTATGTAGATAAAAACGGTGACACAAGAACATGTGCGGTATTATATGATGCAAATTCAAAATATGGACTACAAATTATTACTATGGAAACTGTGGAACAAGTAACAATAGGAGATCATATGGGGCCATCAAGTGATAAAGAAGATTTTGATACAGCAATTGAATCTTATAATGATGCAATTAATACTTTAAATATAAGAGCAGAGGCGTATTTAAATTCAATATATGCAAGTGATGCAAGAAGTGTAGGAACTATACCAGATGATAAAAATTCACAAAGTGGATATTTTTCAGCAAGTACTGGACTTGGCTACTTTGATTATTTTGCACTAAGGTTTAATGGAAAAATAAGAGACAGTGATAATAATTCTGAGACGGATTTAGAGCAAATGGAATTCTTAGGTACAGAAGTATATAATATAGATGAAGAGTATTGGTCAGCATCTCGCTCAAATTCATGTGGCAGATATGTTACCCAGTTTTACTTAAGTTATGTTGATAATCAAGGAACTAATAAATCGTCAGAAATTTTTGGATGGAGTAGTCAAATTTTTCGGAAATTCTTATGAGCCTTCTTACGGTCTTCGTCCTGTCTTCACATTAAAACCAGAAGTAAAAATTACAGGAGGAGAAGGAACTGAAAGTAATCCATATACACTTCGGAATTTAAAAAATAACTAAAATAACAAAAGTAGTACAAATTAAGAAAAAATATTAGCTTGTGCTACTTTTTTGTTTGTAATCTGATAATGAGTTTTTTCTTCAAAACCCCTTGACAGTTTACAATAATCAAGATACAATATTATTGTAGGTAAAATATATTCTAATAAAATTAAAAAAAGTTAGTGATATAATTTAGTACATTGAAAATTAAATAAGAAAGAGGTGTTAAGGTTATGGATATCATAATCAATATCGCCGTTTTTCTAATTTCAGCAGCAATTTTTACCTTTGTAGGAATGTTTATTCGCAAAAAGGTTGCAGAGTCTAAAATGGAAAGTGCAGAAAATGAGGCAAAAAAAATACTTGAAATGGCAAACATTGAAGCAGAAAATAAGAAAAAAGAAGAAATTTTCAAAGCCAAAGAAGAAATTATGAGTGCCAGAAAAGAATTAGACCAAGAAATTAGAGAAAGAAGAGGCGAAGTTCAAAGTCAAGAAAGAAGACTAATTCAAAAAGAAGAGAATCTAGAAAAAAAACAAGATATTGTTGAGAAAAAAGAGAAGGACTTAGAAAAAAAATATCAAGAATTAGATGGAAAAAAAGCAGAATTACAAGAAGTTTTTAATAAGCAAATGTTTGAATTACAAAAAATTTCTGGATTATCAAAAGAAGAAGCAAAAAAATTATTGCTTTCTGAATTAGATAAACAATTAACAGCTGAAAAAGCAACATTAGTTAGAGAAATGGAAACAAAGATAAAAGAAGAATCTGAAAAAAATGCTAAAGAAGTGATTACTTATGCAATTCAAAAATGTGCAGCAGACCATACTTCTGAAACAACAGTATCAATTGTATCTCTTCCAAATGATGATATGAAAGGTAGAATTATTGGTAGAGAAGGTAGAAATATTAAGGCTTTAGAAACATTAACAGGAATTGATTTAATTATTGATGATACCCCAGAAGCTGTTGTTATTTCAGGTTTTGATGCATTAAGAAGAGAAGTTGCTAAAATTGCTCTTGAAAAATTAATTGAAGATGGTAGAATTCATCCTGCTAAAATTGAAGAAATGGTAGAAAAGGCTAAAGAAGAAGTAGAGCAAACTATTAAAGAAGAAGGTGAAAGAGCAATTCTAGAAACAGGAGTGATTGGATTACATCCAGACTTAATAAAACTAATCGGAAAATTAAAATATACGACAAGCTATGGTCAAAATGTGTTAAACCACTCTATTGAAGTTTCTAACTTAGCTAGAATTATGGCCGAGGAATTAGGTTTAGATCCTAAAATTGCAAGAAGAGCAGGATTATTACATGATATTGGAAAGGCATTAGATCATGATATGGAAGGTACGCACGTTGAATTAGGTGTTGAAATATTAAAAAAATATAAAGAAAATGATCTTATCATTAATGCAGTACAAGCACACCATGGAGATGTAGAACCTAAAACAATGGAAGCTGTTTTAATACAAGCAGCTGATGCAATCTCAGCATCAAGACCAGGAGCTAGAAGAGAAACGTTAGAAGCATATATCAAGAGACTAGAACAACTAGAAAGTATAGCAGATTCTTTCGAAGGTGTTGAAAAATCTTTTGCAATTCAAGCTGGTAGAGAGATTAGGATTCTTGTAAAACCAGAAAAAGTAAATGATAATCAAATGACTTTGATGGCAAGAGATATTGCCAAAAAAGTAGAAGATGAAATGGAATATCCAGGACAAATTAAAGTAAATGTTGTCAGAGAAACCAGAGTAATTGATTACGCAAAATAATTTATTTAGGATAAAATAAGTGTTTCATTTAAATAGAAACACTTATTTTTTGTTATTAGAACAGTTTTATAATCATTTTCATATAATAGTTTCGAAGGAGGAATTTTTATGGCTTTTTCTGAAAGAGAATTACTTGCAAGGCTTATTCAATGTGAAGCAGGAGGAGAAGGAGATAACGGAATGAAAGCCGTTGCTACTGTGGTTTTAAACAGAACCAATAGTGTAGAAGGAGAATATGCTAGAATATCTCAAGGGGGAAATATACGAAATATTATTTTTCAAACTGGTCAATTTGATTGTACTAGGGAAACAATAAAAAATGCATATAATCCTCAGAATATTTATAATATGGTTCCAACTGACGAGCACTATTATATTGCAGATTGGGCTTTAGCAGGTAATCGTCTAAATGAAATCGGAGAATGTTTATGGTTTTTAAATCCTTATTCACCATCTTGTCCTAATACATTTCCCTATAATGGTTCTGGCATATGGCATACAAGACTTCGGAGAACATTGTTTTTATAGGCCAACAGAAAGCTATAAAAATACTTAAAAATTCAAGTTAGAAAGGGGAATTTTTATTATGGAGGAAAATAAAGTAGAATCTAGAGACCAAAGACAAATAAATTCAAATTTAGTACAAACCAATAGTAATTCACCTGAGATTTTAACCAATAATATCTATACACCAGCTTTTTTAAGGCAACAAATTGGGAAGTTAGTAAGAGTAGAATTTTTGATTGGTACTAACAATTTAACAGATAGAATTGGAATTTTAGAAGATGTTGGGGCAAGTTATATTTTACTTAGATCTTTGGAAAGTAATACTACTATCTATGCAGATATTTATGCTATTAAGTTTGTAACTATTTCTAATGATCCTGTAAGAATGCAGATGATGTCTTCTGCAAGTGCTTATTATGGAAATAGTGGTATGTATTATTAAGCTCAATTATTTAAAAAACACAAAAACCCTTGAAATTTTTCTTTTTTCCTTATATAATAGTACTGTTGAATAAGAGGAGGAAATATTTATGACATTTATTGAAGCAATTAAAGAAAAAGCAAAAAAAGAAAAAAAAACCATTATCCTTCCTGAAAGTGAAGACTTAAGAGTTTTAGAAGGCGCTTCTAAAGTCTTAAAAGAAGGATTTGCAAAAATTATTCTAATCGGAAATGAAAAAGAAGTATTAAGTAGAGCAGAACAAAACCATATTAACCTAACTGGTATAACTATTATTGACCCAAAAACTACTGAAAAATATGAGGAATATGTAAACGCTTTTTATGAATTAAGAAAAGCAAAAGGTATGACACTTGAGAAAGCAAAAGAAACTTTATTAGAACCAATTTATTTTGGTATGATGATGGTAAAACAAGGGCACGCAGATGGATTAGTATCTGGTGCTTGTCATTCAACAGCAAATACATTAAGACCAGCACTTCAAATTTTAAAAACAGCACCTGGAACCAAATTAGTATCAGCCTTTTTTGCAATGGTAGTACCAAATTGTGAATACGGAGAAAACGGTGTATTTATTTTTGGAGATAGTGGATTAGTAGAAAATCCAACAGCAGAAGAATTATCAGAAATTGCAATTTCATCTAGTAAAAGTTTTCATCAATTAACAGGAAAAGAATCAAAAGTAGCATTGCTTTCTTATTCTACTTATGGAAGTGCACATTCTGAGTTAACAGAAAAAGTAGTGGAAGCTACCAAATTATTAAAGGAAAAAGAACCAAACCTAATTTGTGATGGCGAATTACAATTAGATGCAGCCATTATTCCAGAAATAGCAGCTTCCAAAGCACCAGGTAGTCCAGTTGCAGGTAAAGCAAATACTTTAATATTTCCTAACTTAGATGCTGGAAATATTGGATATAAATTAGTACAAAGATTAGCAAAAGCTGAGGCTTATGGTCCACTTTGCCAAGGAATTGCAAAACCAGTTAACGATTTATCTAGAGGTTGCAATAGTGATGATATTGCAGGAGTTGTAGCAATTACTTGTGTTCAAGCACAAGAAATGTAATATAAAATAAATTGCCAAAGGAGTGTCCCATTTGGTTAAAAATTTACCAAAAAGGAACGTCCCTAATGGCTGAGGGAGGATTCAAAATGAAAATTTTAGTAGTAAACTGTGGAAGTTCATCTATCAAATATCAATTAATTGATATGGAAAATGAAAGTTTAATGGCAAAGGGATATTTAGAAAAAATAGGATTGCCTGATTCATTTTTAACTCACACTGTAAATGGAGAAAAACATAGAATTGAACAAGAAGTAAAAAATCATGAAGAAGGAATCCAATTAGTATTAAACCAACTAACACATCCAGAATATGGAGTAATTAGTAGTTTAAGTGAAATTGGAGCGGTAGGACATAGAGTGGTTCATGGGGGAGAAAAATTTAGCTCATCTGTATTAATCGATGATGAAGTTATGAATACTATGAAACAATGTATTCCTTTAGCACAATTACATAATCCTGCTGGAATTACTGGTATTGAGGCATGTCAAAGAGTATTACCAAATGTACCTATGGTTGGCGTATTTGATACAGCATTTCACCAAACATTACCTGAAAAAGCATATCTTTATGCTATTCCTTATGAATATTATGAGAAATATGGAATTAGAAAATATGGTTTCCATGGAACCTCTCATAGATTTGTATCCAAAAGAGTAGCTGAAGTTATGAATCAGCCTGTTGAAAATTTAAAGATCATTACTTGTCATTTAGGACAAGGGGCGAGTTTATGTGCAGTAGATGCAGGAAAATCAGTTGATACTTCTATGGGATTAACTCCTTTAGCAGGTGTTCCTATGGGAACTAGATCAGGAGATATTGATCCATCTATTGTTACTTTCTTAATGAAAAAAGAGAATCTAACACCAGATGAAATGGATACAATTTTAAATAAAAAATCTGGAAAATTAGGTATATCAGGAGTAAGCCCTGATGATAGAGATATCGAAAAAGCTGCTGCCGAAGGAAATAAAAGAGCTCATTTAGCAATCGAAAGTTTTGTATATCAAGTAGTAGGATATATTGGAAGATTTGCAGCACAAATGGGTGGCGTGGATGTTATTACTTTTGCTGGTGGAGTTGGAGAAAATGGAATCGAAGTTAGACAGCAAATTTGCAAATATTTAGAATTTTTAGGTGTTAAGATTAATGAAGAAAAAAATCATTGTAGAGGAGAAGAAGTAGAAATCTCAACCCCAGATTCTAAAGTAAAAGTATTTGTTATTCCAACAAACGAAGAATTGATGATTGCAAGAGATACAATGGAAATCATTAAAAAATAATCCAAAATGAAAAGGACTCTCAATTTTAAGAGTCCTTTTTGTTTTACTAGATAAAAGTTTAGAATTCCTCTAAAAAATCTTCTCTTTGTTCTCTGGTCAAAAAATCTGTTATGTTAAACAAAGAGATTTCACCATTAAAATCTTTTTCTCGAACTTCATAGATGAAGGGGAGACAATCTTTTTCATAGCGAGTGCGAAAGGCGAGAATCATGCGAAATTGTTGATCAAAAACGATTCTCCAGCGAGTAATTTTACTCTTAGAAAGAATCAACATTCCGCGTTCTACCCCTATAACAACAACTTCTGAAAGAAGATGGTTGTTTTCCTGAAAATCAGCCATCCGAACAAAATGAGGGATGTCTTCAAATTCACAGGAAGAGGCTTTCCCTTTTGGATACTTTCCTACTAAAGGAATCCGTTTCATACAGTAAAACCTCCTTAAAAAAGATGATTCTATTATAGCATATACATTCTAAAAAGTAAATTCTTTTCCTAGTTTTGCTAGAATAATTTTTATTCACCATCGGCTAATGGATTATTTTCTACTGCATTTTTTACTTGTTTATTATCCACATGTGTATAGATTTCAGTTGTAGAAATGCTTTCATGCCCCAATAAAACTTGCAAGGCTCTAATATCCACTCCATTTTGATACATCAAAGTTGCAGCTGTATGCCTTAATTTGTGAACAGAATACTTATTCATATCAATACCAGCTTTGCCTAATTCTCGTTTTACAATTTCTTGTACCATCCTATTACTAATACGTTCTTTACGTTTACTTAAAAACAAAGCATCTCTATCTTCGTATTTTACTCCGTCATGTGGTCTAACTGCTAAGTAGCTTTGAATAGCAGAAATACAAGGTTTATTTAGATAAATGATTCTTTCTTTATTTCCTTTACCAATTACAGTTAATTTATTATCGTAAAAATTAATATCTTTGATGTTAATGCCTACTAGTTCAGATAAACGCATGCCACAGTTTAAGAATAAAGTAAGGATTGCAAAGTCTCTTTCTTTATTTTCGTCTGCACCAGATTTTGCTACATTAAGCAATTGTTTACTTTGTTCATAAGTTAAGTATTTCGGTAATCTTTTTTCAATTTTAGGCGTTTCTAGTCCTTGAGCTGGATTGATTTCCAATAGTTCGGCCTTTTGTGTTAAATAAGTAAAAAACACCCTAATACTTGCTGCTTTTCTAGCACGAGTAGTTGCTTTACTATGATAAGTTTGAGTTAAGTAATATAAAAAAGAATGAATATCTTCAAGGGTAATTCTTTTTAATGTATCAATAGACATATTATGAATATCAATTTTTTTAATGTCCTGCTCATCAGATAATTGATAATGATGCATAATGAACTTTAAAAAATGAGTAAGATCATAGTTGTATTCTTTTACAGTATTAGGTGATTTGTTTAAAATTCCTGTTAGATATTCCAAAAAAGCATTTAAAAATGGTGGGTTTTCATTTAAATTTATCATAATATAAAATCTTTCCTTTTTTCTAATATAGTAATATCTTATCACGAAACATCTTTTTTAGCAAATATAAGTTTGAAAAATAACAAAAAAGAAAGAAGGTAAGTATAGAATATTTTTTCTTTTTATGATATAGTAAGGTAAAAATAAAGGTTTAGGAGGAAAAAGATGAAAGTATTATATTTTGATTGTTCTAGTGGTATTAGTGGTAATATGACACTTGGTGCTTTACTAGAAATAGTAGGAGATGAAAAGTATTTTATTCAAGAATTAGAAAAATTAAATATAAATGGATATAAAATAGAAATTTCTAAAAAAGTAAAAAATGGAATTACTGGAACTTATGTTGATGTGATTTTAGAACATGAACATCACCATCATGATCATGAACACAAGCATCATCATGCACACAGAAATTTAAACGATGTAAATGAAATCATAGACAACAGCAAATTGGAAGAAGATGTTAAAGAGTTAGCAAAGAAAATTTTTATAAGAGTAGCCAAGGCTGAAAGCAAAGTACATAATAAACCATTAGAGGAAGTACATTTTCATGAAGTAGGAGCAATAGATTCTATTATCGATATTGTAGGAACAGCAATTTTAATTCACAAAATTAATCCAGATAAAATTATTTCAAGCATTGTAAATGACGGTTATGGGTTTATAGAATGTGCTCATGGAACTATGTCTGTGCCAGTTCCAGCAACAACAGAAATATTTGCAAATTCTAATGTAAAATTTAGACAAATTGATGTTGATACAGAATTAGTTACACCAACGGGAGCGGCAATTATAGCAGAACTATCAACGAATTTTACAACATTACCAGCAATGACGACGAAGAAAATAGGATGGGGAGCTGGTTTAAAAGATTTAAAAATACCAAACATTTTAAAGGTGTATTATGGAGATATGCAAGAAGAAAATGAGGACTTTGTAGTAATGGAAACTAATATTGATGATTGTAATGGAGAAGTATTAGGATATACACAAGAACTACTATTTCAAAACGGAGCATTAGATGTTTTTTTTACACCAATCTTTATGAAGAAAAATAGACCTGCTTATAGAATAACGGTAGCTTGTAAAAAAGAAGATATTTTCAAATTGCAAAATATTTTATTTAGAGAAACAACAACAATAGGAATCAGATATCGTTTTGAATCTAGAACAGAACTTGGAAGAGATTTAATAGAATTAGATACAAAATACGGAAAATTAAAAGCAAAAAAGGTAATTAATAATGGAGAGACTTATATTTATCCAGAATATGAAAGCATGAAAGAAATGGCTAAGAAAAATCATATTCCATTAAAAGAAATATACAAGTTAGAAGAGTTAAATTAGCTTTGATAAAAAAGGGGAGGTTCTATTAATAAAAACAATGGAAATAAAAGAAATATTAGAAAGATTAAAAGATGATAAACTTACAATAGAACAGGCTATGAAAGAAATACAAACTAACCAGTATGAAGACTTAGGTTATGCAAAAATAGATCATAACAGAAAAGAAAGAGTAGGAGTAGGGGAGGTTATCTTTTGTCAAAATAAACCAGATGAGTTTTTAAGTAAAATTTATGCAACCATTTATAAAAAAAATGGAGAAGTTTTAGGGACAAGAGCAAGTAAAGAGCAATATGAATTAGTAAAAAAAGAAATCCCAGATGTAGAATATGATAATATTTCTAGGGTTTTGAAAATAGAAAAACAAAAACCTAAAATTGGAAACATAGCAGTTTGTACAGGAGGAACAGCAGATATTCCAGTAGCAGAAGAAGCAGCACAAACAGCAGAATTTTTTGGAAGTAAGGTAGAAAGAATTTATGATGTCGGAGTTGCTGGTATTCATAGAATATTATCACAAAAAGAAAAATTAGATAAAGCCAATTGTATTATTGTAATTGCTGGTATGGAAGGAGCCTTAGCCTCTGTTGTAGCAGGCTTAGTAAAAGTACCAGTTATTGCAGTTCCTACTTCAGTAGGTTATGGCGCAAATTTTGGAGGCTTAGCAGCATTATTAAGTATGATAAACTCTTGTGCTAATGGAATCGCAACAGTGAATATTGACAATGGCTATGGAGCAGGTTATATAGCTAATCAAATTAACCAATTGGCAATAAAAGAAACTATTAATTAAAGGAAATGTATATGATGTTAGAAAAATTAGAAAACAGATTAAAAGAATTAGGAAAAGTCGCTATTAGCTATTCTGGCGGTATCGATTCTAGTTTCTTGGTATATGTAGCAAATAAAGTATTACCAAAAGAAAACATTATCGCAATTATTGCAAATGGAAGTATGGTTCCAAGAAAAGACTATCATGAGGCGATTGACTTTTTAATAGAAAATCAATTTTTATACAAAGAAATACCTTATGATCCATTTAAAATAACAGAATTTAAAGAAAATCATAAAGATAGATGTTATTATTGTAAAAAGGAATTAATGACAAAAATTAAAAATGTGGCAATTGAGAATGGATTTGAAATTATTTTAGATGGAAAAATGCAGATGATTTAAAAGTATATAGACCTGGAAATAAAGCTACACAAGAGGTTGGAATTATAAGCCCTCTTGCTGAGCTGGGGTTTACAAAAGAAATGATTCGAAAACAGGCCCAGGAATTAGGCATGAAAATATGGAATAAACCTTCTAATTCTTGTTTAGCAACTAGTTTTCGTTATCATACAATTTTAACACAAGAGGGCTTAAAAAAAGTAGAGTTAAGTGAAGAAATAATTAAAAAAATGGGAATTGAGAAAGTAAGAGTAAGAGTACATGGAGATGTTGCAAGAATAGAAGTTCCTAAAGAAGACTTTTCTCTTATTTTAAAAAATGAAGAGATTTTAAATGAAATAAAAGAGTTAGGATTTAAATTTATCACATTAGATTTGATGGGACTTAAAAGCGGAAGTTTTGATTGAAATTATCTGCCTGTTGGTATATCCTTTATTAAAAAGATATAATGGAGAAAAGGGAAAAGTAAAGTCTTTAAAATGGTTCTTTTACATATATTATCCTCTACATTTAGCAATTATAGGAATATTAAGAATACTAATCTATGGAAATATACCATTATTATTTTAACTAGATAAATTACAATAAGTAAGATGGTATGCCAAAACAAACAATAAGAACAATCATAATAAGAATTTTTCATAAGAATATTGATATAACTATAATACAAATGATATGTATGAAACAGTTAAAAGCCTTGAATTAGTAAAAGTATCGGTTTATGACTGTTCTATATTATGCTCCTATCTCTATTTGCACAAAACTTTGATAATACAAACCAAAAATCATATAAAATAAATTAAATTTAAGTTGACATTGAATAGAAGATATTATAAAATACAAACAATAGTTCAAATAGT
>CALYAE010000066.1 GCA_944393435.1 uncultured Clostridia bacterium | reverse complement strand
AAAAATTTTAAAAAACTTAAAAATTTAATCTATGGTACGCACTTTTTTATCAATCTATTAAAGACTGAAACCTTTTAATATCAAAGGTTATCAGTCTTTTACTCTTTCATAACTGTCAAATTTGGGTTTATATATTCTGCTATATTTTAGCATAAAAGAGAAAAATGTACAATAAAAATGAGAATAATTATCAAAAAAAGAAAGACTTTATAAAAGCCTTTCTAGAATTTGAACAGCGTTACTAGCAGCGCCTTTTCTTAGATTATCTGCTACAACCCATAAATTTACTCCATAAGGAATACTAAAATCTCTGCGAATTCTACCAACATAAACTTTATCTTGATGATTAACATCTAATACAGTAGGATAAATGGCATTTCTAGAATCGTCTTTTACAATAATGCCAGGTGCTTTTTGCAGTAGTTGTTTTAATTCTTCTAAAGTAAAATCTTTTTTTAGCTCTACATTAATAGATTCGCTATGTCCATTCAAAACAGGAACTCTAACTGTTGTAGCAGTTATCTTAAGATCGGGGTTTCTTAAAATCTTTCTAGATTCGTTAATCATTTTTTCTTCTTCTTTGGTATAACCATTTTCTAAAAATACATCAATATGTGGTAAACAATTACTAAAAATGCCTTTTTTTAAGTCCGTAACAGCTGACATACCACCGCCAGAAACAGCCTGATAAGTACTGTATACAATTCTCTTGATACCATAGGTATCATAGAGTGGCTTTAAGGCAACCATTGCTTGAATGGTAGAACAATTCGGGTTAGCAATGATACCTTGATGATTTTCAATATCTTCAAAATTCACTTCTGGAACAATTAAAGGAACATCTGGCCACATGCGAAAATAACTACTATTATCAATTACAATACATCCTTTCGAAACAGCAATTGGCACAAATTTTTTGGCTACATCACTTCCAGCACAAAAAATGGCAAAATCGAATTTGTAATCAAAAGAGTGTTCATCTAACTCTTGAATCATATATTCTTTTTGTAAAAACATGATTTTTTTTCCAGCAGATTTATGAGAAGCAAAGAAACCATATTCTGTAATAGGTAGGTTCTTTTCTTCTAATACCTTTAAAACAGTTTGGCCTACAAGTCCAGTAGCCCCAACAACTGCTAACTTTCTATCCTTCATAGAAAAATACCCTCCTTACTTAACATTATTTTTTCTAAAAATAGTTTATGAAATAAAGAAAGAAGAAGTGATATAAATTAGCAAAAACAATGGAACTTTAAATGAAAGCTCCGAAAAACTATGCAAAGAGACTAGAATTTTGCAATTGAGATGGATAAAAATGCTATTCAATGAAAAATCCAAACAGGAAAGCCAAAGGTAATTCACGCTCCACACTTTAAAGATTCACAGGAAAATGATTTTATCATTAGTTGGGTATCCAAAACACATTATTGCCTTAGGCTCTTATGAGAAAATTGTTTGTTACTGTGAGAGGATTGTGGCAAGTAGAGAAAACTTCAAAATGAGGATAAAACTTCTCGAAAAACATTGTTTTGTCTTTAAAGGATTTAAAATTTTACAAAAAAATATTGAAAAAATAAAAAGTTAATGTTAATATAGAGATGTATTTAATATCTATCAATAGTATAGAATAAATACAATCAATGCAAAAATAAAAAAAGTGTACTATAATACTATAAAAATAGGTATTAAATGCAAAGAAAAAAGTAATTATAGTATAAAAAAGTAAAAAAGAGGACAAAATCTAAAGAAAACGAAAAAGTGTAATACCATAAGTAAAAACACAATAAAGTTTAGCTTTAGAAAAAATAAGCAAAGGAGGAAAAGTAAAAAAATGAAAGAAAAAAACAAAAAGCAAGAAAATAAGGAAGAAAGAGCAAAATTAGGAAACAAAAAACAACAAGGTATAACGTTAATAGCATTGATTGTAACCATTGTAGTATTGCTTATATTAGCAGGGATCACAATTAATAGCGTACTAGGAGATAATGGAATCTTTAAAACAGCAAGAGAGGCAGCAAATGCATGGAATGAAGCAACCATAAATGAGCAAGAAGAAATTCAAAATTTAATAAATGAATTAAATAATATCATGAATGAAGACGGAGGAACAGGAGGAGGAGAAACACCAGTAGTGCCACCAGAGTGGGATTTAAGTAAAGTAACGCCAGTCCCATCAGAAGATGAAGAACCAGTAAATGTGCCAGTGCCAAAAGGATTTACAGCATCAGAAGTAGAAGGAGAAAAAACAGTAGACGGAGGATTTGTAATAAAGCAAGATGGAACAAATAATGAATTTGTGTGGATACCAGTAGATAGTGGAAGTTTGGCTAAGATGTATACAGAAGAAGCAGATACAGCATTAAGTACATTTGAAGGAGTAAATGTAACAACAGATGTATATAGTAATTTAAGAAAAGCAGATGGAAGTGGAGCAAAAGAGGGAGATAAACCAGGAAGTACAGCTCGACGTGAGCCAGATATATTAACAGACACAACTTATGGAGACGCTGTATCAAGCAACAGTGAAAGAGGAATAGAACAAATAAAAAGTGTGTTTGGATTTAGTGGAACAGAAGGAGAAGTATTAAATAGTTTTGCAAATATGTTGGTAACCGATTATGAAGCAAATTATGCAAGTATAAAAAAATATGGAGGATTTTATATAGGAAGATATGAAATAACAGGAGAGATAACAAGTCCAACAGTAGCAAAAGAAGAAACAGTAATAGTAAGCCAAAATTGGTATAATTTATATAAAGCATGTAGTAGTATTGTAAACACAGCAAGTGCAAAAAGTACAATGATACAAGGAACGCAATGGGATAGAGTGTTAGAGTGGTTAGTAGAGACAGGAATGGAAAGTAGCAAAGTGTATAACGATTCAAGTAAATGGGGAAATTATACTAACTACAACACAGCAAATGGATATACAGAAGGAACACCAGGATATGTAGCAGGAGCGGGAACAAAAGTATTTCCAGCAGGATCGAGTAAAAATTGGAAAGCAAATAATATTTATGATTTAGCAGGAAATGCAAGGGATTGGACACAGGAGGCGCACGACACCGACATCCGAGTTTCTCGTGGTGGCAGTTACGGCATTTCAGGCTCTCGCAGTCCGGCTTCTAGCCGCGTCGGCGGCTATCCGTACGGTTCCAACACCAACGTTTCAGCCCGTCCAGCTTTATATGTAGGTCTGTAAGCTGAGAAATAAAAGAGTAAATATAAACATATAAATCATATAAGATAGTTCGAAAATCGGACATACGACTAGCGAACGAAGTACGCGAGGCAGGAGGAAAATTTTATCCGTACAAAAGAAATGAAGAAATGAAATTTCGGCATTTCTTGCAAGGATAAAATTTTCCTCCCTACAGGAGCATGGCGCCACACTCCCTACAGGAGCATGGCGCCATTAGTGTGTTTTAGAGTTTTTTAACATAGGAAACAATGGTGCTACTTCATACAACAAAAATATATTTAGGAGATGATTTTAATGGCATTTAACCAAATGTTAGAATTATTGAAGAAAAAAGAAAAAGGAAGTATTGTTTTTGTAAAGTTAGGAACATTCTATATAGCAGTAGGAGAAGATGCGGTTTTAATACATAAAAAATTAAATTTAAAATGTACTTGTTTTAAGATTAATATTTGCAAAGTAGGTTTTCCAGTAATAGCTTTAGAAAAATATGTGGAAAAATTAAATAAAACAAAATATGCTTATGTAATATATGATTTCGATTTGGAAAAGACAGAATTAAAAGAAATAATACGAAAAAAAGGAAAATATAACAAAGAACAAGCAAGAAACTTAAATTGTCCTATGTGTAGAGGAATAGATAAAAGATATGAAAAAGAAGATAAATATGTTTTAGCTTTAGCCAAGTTATTAGAAAAAACACAGAATATCAATGGAGAAAAAGAATAGTAAAACTAGAACAATGAGGGAAAAGTAAAATGAAACAAGAAGAGTTATTAATATTAATACCAAAAATAGAAAAATATATAGAATATATGTTGGCTATTATTTTAAAAATTCCACGAACAGAAAAATTTAATATTGGAAATGAATATAAAGTAAGTATGTATAGACTACTAAGAAGTGCAATTTATATAAATAAAATAGAAAATAAGCTAGAATATTTAAATACAATAGATGCAGAACTTGTTTTAGAAAGAATTTACCTAAGACTAATGATAAACAATAAATGGATAGACGAAAAGAAATTTAAAGTTTCTATAGAATTAATTTCAGAAATAGGAAAAATAAATGGAGGACTAATGAAATATTATGCCAAAAACCATAAGAAATGAATTTAATAAAAAGCTATCCTATGAAAGTTTAATGCAAGCACATAAATTAAGTAAAAAAGGAAAAGGCTATAGAAAAGAAATTATTTTATTTAATTTAAAACAAGAAGAATATATTATATGGCTATATGGAAGATTAAAAGACGGAACATATAAGCATAGTGGCTATACTACTTTTTATGTAACAGAACCAAAACTAAGAAAAATAGAAAAAAGTATTTATTTAGATAGAATTGTACATAGATGGGTGGTGGATAACTTTTTAGAACCATATTTTGTGCCGACATTTATTTCTACTAGTTATGCTTGTTTAAAGAAAAGAGGTATGCATAAGGCCTGTATTGATGTACAAAATGCAATGATACATCTAGAAAGAACATGGAAAAAATATTATATTTTAAAAATGGACATTAGAAAGTATTTTCAAAATATTAATAAAGATATTTTATATCAAATATTAGTAAGAAAAATACAAGACAATAAATTACTATGGTTATTGAGAGAAATTATTTATTCTAATGAAGGAAAAACAGGACTAGCAATTGGCAATTATACATCTCAAATGTTTGCTAATATTTACTTAAATGAATTGGATCAATATATAAAACATGTACTACATTGCAGGTATTATTTTCGCTATCTTGATGATTCAATAATTATGTTTCAAAACAAAGAAGAAGCAAAGCAAAACTTAGAAGAAATAAAAAAATTTTTACTAGACAATTTAGAACTAGAATTAAATGAAAAAACACAAATATTTAAAAATGCTCAAGGAGTTAACTTTTGTGGTTATAAAATTAATCCACATAGATTAAAAATACGAGATAAAGGAAAAAGAAAATTAAAGAAAAAAATAAAAGAATTAAAATATAAAATAAAAATCGGAGAACTAAACAACAAACAAGCTAAACAATATTTATGCGGACATTTTGGATATATAAAGTATGCCAATATCAAAAATTTAACACAAAAATTATTTGAAATATAATATTAATTTCGCTGAATATGAAATTTGTATTGTTTAATATAAAGATAAAAATATACTAGTAAATAACACAGACATAATAAGGGATAAATTAAAAGGTGAACAACACCAACAATTCAGCCCGTCCAGCTCTAATATGTTTCCAGATTATTTATTTTACGGAATAAATACAGTGAGATATTAGATATTAAAGGAATTTATTCCTTCCTGTAGAAGAAAATTGAATTAAAGCAGGTAAACATGTATCAATAAGCTATGTATTAGTAGATACAGGTTATGGAATATATGTAGCTTATGAGTTTTATAAATAAAAAAATAAAATGCAATTTTATAGTAAATAGAGGAGAAAAATGAATATTATATTTATACTGGGGAAAGTAGTATCAAACGTAGAGTATAATTTTATTTATGACAAATACAAAATAGATAATTGCAATGAAAAATACAAACATATAGTAATTGCAAAAGTAAAAATAGAAATATTAAATAAAAGTGTTGTTAATATTTATGGGTATGATGACATAGCAGATGATATGTATAGAAATTTAAAAAGTAATAGCAATGTAATGGTTATGGGACAAATAGATAGTAATATGGAAATAAATGTGGAAAATGTTATAATTTTGATTTAATTTAAGTGGTGTATTTAGTTTTACAAAATATTTATAGTCTTTAAAGAGATCATAAAAATCCTTGTATTTTTTGAAAACTTATGATATAAGAAAAGTAAAAATAAACAAAATTAAAAATATAGGAGGAAACCTATGAAGATTACAAAAGTAGAAGCATTAAGAGTTATTAGTAATGAAATTAGAATGGGGATTATAGAACAAGTATATCAGGCACAATCCGGACATCCAGGAGGTTCTCTTTCTTGTGCAGATATTTTAACAGTTTTATATTTTAACCAAATGAATATCGATCCTAAAAAACAGGGAGCAAAAGAAAGAGATAGATTTGTATTATCCAAAGGGCATTGTGCTCCAGCCTTATATGCAACATTAGCAAGAAAAGGTTATTTCGATAAAGAACTTTTAAAGGGATTTCGCAAAATAGAAAGTAATCTGCAAGGACATCCAGATATGAATAAAGTGCCAGGAGTAGATATGACAACAGGATCTTTAGGACAAGGCTTATCAGCAGCAGTTGGTATGGCAATTGGTTCTAAACTAGATCATGCAGGATGCAAAGTATATTGTTTAGTAGGAGATGGAGAAATAGAAGAAGGGCAAATTTGGGAAGCTCTTATGTCTGCGGTAAAGAATCAATTAGATAATCTTTGCGTGATTGTAGATCATAATGGGTTACAAATAGATGGAAAAGTAGAAGAAGTAGCAGGACTTTTAGATATTGAAGAAAAATTTGCAAGTTTCGGATTCCATGTACTTAAAGTAGATGGACATGATATCGAACAACTAATTCATGCATTTGATGAAGCAAAACAGAAAAAGAAAGTGCCAACTGTTATTATCGCTAACACAATAAAAGGAAAAGGAGTATCTTTTATGGAAAATCAACCACAGTGGCATGGAAAGGCACCAAATGAAGAGCAATATGAGCAAGCTATGAATGAATTAAAATGTAACTTTTTAAAATAGCAAAGTTTCGGCTAAAAAGAAACTTAAGAAAAAGAAAAAGGAGTGAACAAAAATATGAATTTAGATAAAAAAATTGCAACACGCCAAAGCTATGGAGAAGCATTAGTAGAATTAGGAAAACAAGAAAAAGATGTCATTGTATTAGATGCAGATTTATCAAGTGCAACAAAAACCAATCTTTTTGCTCAAAAATTCCCAGATCGATTTTTAAATGTAGGGATTGCAGAACAAAATTTAATGGGAATTTCAGCAGGACTTGCAGCTTACGGAAAACTTCCCTTTGCCAGTACTTTTGCTGTTTTTGCGGCAGGAAGAGCTTATGATCAAATTAGAAATAGTATTTGCTATCCTAAATTAAATGTAAAAATCTGTGCAACTCACAGTGGAGTTACAGTAGGAGAAGATGGAGCAACTCACCAAATGTTAGAAGATTTAAGTCTTATGAGAACCCTTCCTAATATGATGGTTTTTTCTCCTTCAGATGATACGCAAACCAAATGGCTGATTCCAGAAATCGCAAAAATAGAAGGACCTACTTATGTAAGACTTGCAAGAGTGCCAACTCCTGTAATTTATGAACCTTCTGACAAATTTGAAATTGGAAAGATGATTCAGCATGGAGAAGGAACAGATGCTACCATTTTTGCAACAGGTGTAACAGTTGCAGAAAGCCTAAAAGCAAAAGAAGAATTGGCAAAAGAAAATATCCAAGTACGTGTAGTGGATGTTTTTAGCATTAAACCAATTGACAAAGAAATGATTGTAAAATGTGCTAAAGAAACCAAAAACATCATTACGGTAGAAGACCACAGTGTGATAGGTGGTTTAGGAAGTGCTATTTGTGAAGTACTTTCAGAACAATACCCTACCAAAGTAGAAAGGATGGGTATCAAAGATTGCTTTGGAAGGTCAGGAACAGCAGATAGCTTAATGAAATATTTTAAAATAGATAGTAATGCCATTATGGAAAAAGTAAAAGAAAAAATATAAGAGGGATAACCAATGAAAAAAGAAAAAATGATGGAGTATATTAATCAATTAGATGAACAAAAAATGGAAAAGACCCAAAA
This sequence comes from uncultured Clostridia bacterium, assembly GCA_944393435.1. GTDB lineage: Bacteria > Bacillota > Clostridia > TANB77 > CAG-508 > CAG-273. Next base: position 1,791 of record CALYAE010000066.1, on the reverse strand, counting down.
AGCTGCAAAAAGAATTACAATTAGTCTTGGCAGTCTTATCATCATGATTACCATTATCATTATTTGCTTTTTTTATATTATCGCTTCTTTTTTCTATAATGAAATCTACTTAGTATTTTCAACAGAGCCAGAATTATTTGCCGAAAAGTTAGAAAATATGTACCATCAAGAAATTGATATTGTGCAAACAAATTGTGATGAAAAAGGAAATGGAACCTATCTTTTGCAAACAAAAAAAGAACCAAGAATTGAATTTAAAGCAGTCAAAGAAATTTATAGCGAATTTGAAACAGATTATTTTGATAGAGCCCTAGTGTATTATGTAGAGACAGTGCAAGATCCTCTTTTTGAAAATGTAGAGTTAATAAAACAAGAAGAACAAACAGATTTTGAAAACTTCACTTTACTTAGGTGTAAGGCTTATTTTAACATACAGGAATATTCTCAAATAGAAGAAGCAAGTAAAACTCTTTTTGAAATACAAAAATTCATGGAAAAAAGAGTAGCGGATTTTAATGTATTTACTTATTTAACAATTGGAGAGTATGTAAGTCCAGTAGAATATGATATTGTTTCTACAATTGAAGAAGGTTTATATAGGGAAAAGTATGAATATTATTGGTTTTTAAAAGATAGCAAACAAGATACGAGTATCTTTCCAAAAGAAGATGTTAAAATTTTAGATTTTCCAAGACAATTGGATGTTTATGTCAATGACACAAGAATTATTGACGAAGATCAAACAAGCTATGGTTTTATTTATTATAGTAAGGCAGATTACAATTTAGCAAAACGTGAATATGAAGTAAATGCTAAAGATATTGTTTTAGGAAGTAGTAAGTTTCAAGTAATAGGAAATAATACAAATCAAGCATTTCCCTTTACTTACCAAGGGAAAAGGTATGAGTTATACTATATTAGTGACAAAGTAATAGGAAATAGACTTCCATGGATTGCAAAGCCTTCCTATTTTACCCAGCTATTTGGAGCAGAGGTAGAATATGATTATGAGGCAAGAACAATCAGATTTTTATTATAGAGTTTGCAAAAAAAATCTATTGTGAATTTTTTGTGAATTTTAAAAAAGAAAGAAATTAGCAGAAAAACAGAAAAATAAGCGCCTAAAAGCGTTTTTTTTCTGCTTTTTTCCAGAAAAAACTATTGCAAAGAAAGTATTTTATTGTTATGATAAAGAAGAACAAAAAAGAAGCAATAAAAAAATGTCTAAATATACATAATTTAAGGAGTTACTTATGATTGAGTTTAGAAATGTCAGCAAGACTTATGACACTGGAACAGAAGCTGTACATAATGCGAATTTTACAATTGACAAAGGAGAATTTGCTTTTTTAGTAGGTAGTTCTGGATCAGGAAAATCTACTTTGATTAAGCTAATTCTAAAAGAAGAAGAACCAACCAAAGGAAATATTATTATTAACGGAAAAGATACTACTTTTCTAAAACCAAAAAGAATTCCTTTTTTAAGGAGAAGTATGGGAGTTGTGTTTCAAGATTTTAGGCTATTACCAGATAGAACTGTTTACGATAATGTAGCCTATGCTATGTATATTGTAAGAGCAACCCCAAGACATATAAGAAGACAAGTACCTATGGTATTATCTTTAGTAGGGCTAAGTAATAAAGCTAAAATGTATCCAAATGAATTATCAGGAAGAGAACAACAAAGGGTGGCCTTAGCAAGAGCTTTAGTAACTAACCCATCTATGTTAATTGCAGATGAGCCAACTGGAAACTTAGACCCTGAAACAGCATGGGATATTATGACTCTTT
>CALYAE010000065.1 GCA_944393435.1 uncultured Clostridia bacterium | reverse complement strand
ATTAACTTTTAATCTCATGAGTATCATGCCTTTCATTAGTTTTTATGATTATATCACATCACGAGAAATCACGCAAGAGAAAAATGAAAAAATTGACAAAAAAATTAAGCATTTTGAATGCTTACATTGATTTTTCTATTTCAAAAGTGTCAAACTTCCGCCATGCATAAAAGGTACAAAATTTTCACATTTTTTTCACAAACTTATTGTATCATATAATTGTTTTAGGATATGATAAATAAGAAGTTTTTTCAAAAATTGGAGGTAAAAAATCATGGACGAAAATCAAAATATAGCAAATGAGAATCAATCACAAAATAACGCACAAATGCAAAATCAGAATCAGCCACAACACAATATTTCACAACAGAATATTTCACAAGGAAATCAAACTTTTAAAAATGTAAGTCCTACTACAACACAAAACAATTATAAAGCATTTAATCATAGCGAAAAAAAGAAAAAATCTAGTGGTAGCGGCTTTGGAAAAACTGTGGTGCTTCCTTTCTTTTGTGGGGTGCTTGGAACTGTTATTGTAATTGGTAGCTGCATCAGTATTCCAGGAATTAAAAATGCTATTATTAGGCAATTAATCACTACTAACCAAAGTGAAACATCTTCAGAAGATAACAATTCTGACACGGCTACTAATATCAACACTCAGCTAATTTCACTTCAAGGTTATTCTGATACCGCAATTGGTGTAGCTAAAAAGATACAACCATCTATTGTTGCAATTACAGTAGAATATTCTGTTAACTCTATTTTTAATAGAACCTCTTCTACCGCAACTGCAAAAGGTTCTGGTATTATCATCAGTGAAGATGGCTATATTCTAACAAATAACCATGTTGTTAATTCTACTAGTTCAAATGCTAATTCCTTTTATGAAATTGAAGAAGCCAATAAAGTAACGGTAAAATTGTATGATGATGATACAGAATATGAAGGAAGAATTATTGGAACTGACAGTCAAACTGACTTAGCTGTTATTAAAATTGAAAAAGATGGTCTAACAGCTGCTGAACTTGGTGATTCTGACTCTGTCCAAGTAGGCGAGTTTGTAATGGCAATTGGTAGTCCTTTAGGCTTAGATAACAGTGTAACTGCTGGAATTATTAGTGCTGTTAATAGAGAGGTATCTGATGAAGATGGAAATGAATATCTTGCTATTCAAACAGATGCTGCTATCAATTCTGGAAATAGTGGTGGTGCTTTAGTAAATAGCAAAGGGCAAGTAATTGGTGTAAATACTCTAAAATTATCTGGAACAGGTGTAGAAGGTGTAGGATTTGCAATTCCAATTAATTCTACTAAAGATATTTACGAGCAACTCATTGAGTACAATAAAGTAAAAAGACCTTATATTGGTATTGGCGGAATTGATTTAGATGAAAGAACTGCTGAAGCTAATAACTTAGTAGTTGGCATTTATATTAAAACAATTGATGACTTTTCAGCTGCTGAAAAAGCCGGTTTAAGAATTGGTGATGTCATTATTGAAGCAGATGGTCAGGAAATTACTACTATGGATGAACTAAATGAAATTAAAAATAAGAAAGAAATTGGTGATACCATGAAACTTAAAGTTAATCGTAATGGTACTGAAAAAGAATTTACAGTAACTTTGCAAGAGCAACCATAATTAACCATAATAAAAACAATTTTCTTTTTTTCTAATTTATCACTTTAAGTTCACAAAAAGGACAAATTGCATTGGTATATTATAGACGTAGTCAATAATTCGTTACTCCGTTATTGACTATAGATTAGAAAAACATCCCCTTTTATTTTCAAAAGTAGTCATTAAGAGAAAATGACTACTTTTTATTTTGGAAATTAATTTGCTTAAAATACCAAAAGAGTGTCCCTTTTGGTAAAATTTTTACCAAAAAAGAACGTCCCTGGTGGCGAATTTTTCGCCAAAAAGGAACGTCCCTAATGGTTAATTATAAATATAATTCTGCGGGTCTACTCTAGTACCGTTTACTCTTATTTCAAAGTGTAGATGGTTACCTGTTGAGTTACCTGTTGAACCTACTGCGGCAATTACATCTCCGGCTTCAATTTTTTCTCCTTCTTCTACATAGATTTTACTACAATGGCCATAATAGATTTTAACATCATTTCCACAGTCCATAATTACTAAGTTTCCATAGCTTCCTAGGTATCCTGCAAATTCTACTGTACCATCAGAAGCTGCTTTAATATCAGTACCATAGGGTGCTGCAATATCTAGTCCTGTATGGCTATGGGTACGAATGCTTTCTCTATTACCAAAACGGGAAGTAATGATTCCGGATACTGGTTTTTGTGCTAAATATACACCATTTACGGAAGAATCTTCTATTTGCTGTAATTCTTTTGCCACATCTTCCTTAGCGACTTCAATATCTACTGTATCATAGTCTTTTGGATTTTCTGTATAGATTTCATTAATTCCAATGGTAAATTGCACAGTATCTTCATATTCTTCTTTCATTTGGGCTACTAGTTCTTCTGCTTCTTCTAAGGAGTCCACAATTGCTTTTTGTTCTCCACCTAAAGTAACTGCATAATATTGGTAGGTAATTTTTGTTTGTTCTTCTATTTTAGCAAGAATTGCTTCTTCATTCATTTCTTGGTTATGACTAACCCAAGTAAGGGTATATTCTGGAACAGCTTCTATATCAACAAATGCTATATTTCCTGTTCCTTCTTGATTTTTCATTTCTTCTATTTTTGTTTCAAATTGTTTTTTATTTTCAATATATCCAATTTGTTCTCCTGAGATACTAACACTACATACTAATTTATATCTCATAAAAATGACTGTCATGACAATAAACAAAGCAATGGCAATTAGGTTTAATAACCTAATTATTTCTTTTGTATAGTATTTAATTTGTTTACTTAAAATAAACTTCACACTCCTTTTTAAGTTGCACGACAAGATTAATTATACCATATATTGTACGCATTTTCAAATAAGTTATACCTGCAAATGCTAATTTTAGTACAATTATGTAAATTGATTATTTTTAAAAGAAGTGTATATGTTTATTTTTCTCTTTTTTTCTTCGTTTTACTCTTTTTTTCTTTCTTTTTTATTGGTTGACTTTTCTAAATTTGTTTCTTTTTTCCTTTATTTTATCTTCCGCCCATTCCGGCCACCGGCCTCCTCCGCCGGCCACCGCCGCCAGAGAATCCACCGCCTCCGGCCTCCTCCCGATGAAAAGTTTCCTCCGCTATATCCAGAAGATGCTGCTTGTGCACTTAGTCCACCCATATATACCTTATTTACTGAAGTATTTAGGGAGGTTAAAAATGCAGTATTTAAGCTACTATGATATAACAAATTCATATAGGTATATTCATAACCATCTATTTGTTGTAGTTCTGGATATTTTACTTTTAATTGTTTTAGTACTTTGTCTGCAATTCCAAAAGCAGTTGCAAATACTAAGTATTTTTCCCATAGTACTAAATCTGGAACTTGTTTTTCATCTAGCAATGAAAAGTCTTCCATATATCTTTTTAAACCTTTCCATTTTGCAGCTTCTTCTAGTCCCTTATCTGTTAAAGTATTTAACTTACTCTTCATCATAAAATGTGGAATACAATTTAGTAGTAGCAAAATTCCAGGAATGGTCATATTAATCAGCACAAATACACCAAAAACAATATATAAAGTAGCAAAACCAGAGTGATTTGAAATTTCTTTTGTATTTTTACTATTATAGTTTTGTAATTTATTTTGTTCTTGTAAAACTTGTTTTTGGATTTTGTTAATTTGGTTCATAAAAGTAGAGCTATGTTTTTCGGCATACTTTTCGAATTCTTTCATGGTAAAGGTCTTTTCTTTAGAAACTTTGGTAAGTAATTGATAAACCGTTTGCTCATCTTTTTTAAGAGGTGGCATTGTATCTATGTGGTCTGAATAATCTAAAAGATTTACTCTAACGTCCGGCTTTTTTCCTGTATTATCCACTGAAAAGGCAATATATTTTTTCAAGGCTAATTGCAGTAATGTTGCAGATAATACTTTAGAAATATTTTTAGAAAAACTACCATTTTTAAAATAATATAAAAATGCCGCATCACCGCTAGAAGCAGTTTCATCTGGGATATCTCTAAAATATTGAATAAAAGGCTCTTGTTTTTTAGGAATCTTCCCTGCTTTTACTAGATTCATAATGAATTTGAAGATAGCAAAAACACTAATTGCAATTCCAAGAATGATTCTTACAATCTCCCATATAGCTTCCATTTTTTCTTCCCATTGTCTTTGTTCTATATAGGCTTGCCTTTGAGCATTTGCTTCATCTGCCCATCTTTGTTCTTCTGCTAAAATTGTATTTAATTTACTAGTAGAAAGAGTTTTTGCTTCTGGAAATAAATTCTCTGTGGTAACAACTCTTGCTTCTACCATGATACCTGGATCTAAATAATCTAATTCTAGTGTTACTTTATCATTTTCTAAAGCAATATTTCCATTATATGGTCCATGTGCCCATGCTCTTAAATTATTTTTATCAGTCACTTTTTTTGGCAAGAAAATGGTCGCTGTTAAATGATTTACAGAAATACTGTTTTCATCTCCCACTAGTTGCCAGTAAAATTCTGAACAATCCTCATAATTCTTAACAGCGTCTATTACCTTATATTGAATTTGATAATTTCTGTATTCTGTTTTATCCACAGAAACACCCCAAGCAATTTCAAAATCACCATTACTATTGATAAGCCCATAATAGCAATCTTTAGTTACATGATACATCTCTTCATCAATCTCGGTTAATTTGGTTTTTGTGTTATCCTCATGAACACGATAAACTTTAACATCTGTAATTTCTTTGAATTTGGAAGAATCCATCTTAAAATCTTTAAACATGGTATTGGTATCATTAATTCTTGCATCCCAGTTTTCTGTCACATTCATACTTCCGTCTTCATTTAATGTAATTTGAAAATCTAAATGATTTAGCAAAATGCTACCTGCTTTTACTTGACTTCCCAAAAAGAAAATTCCTAAAGCAATGGCTAGTAGCATTAAAATTTTGATTAGACATCTCCTTTTATTCATAGCCAATCTCCCTTCTTATTTTCTATTTCGATTCTATTTTATACAATTTAGGAGAAAATAGCAATACATTTACTTTCTTTTGTAGTTCCATAATCAAAAGTGGTAAAATAGCAATTGTGCAAGTATATAACCATTGCATACCGTTTAATGGAACTAACTTAAATAAATCGGCAACGGGTGGAATAAGAACTACTCCTACTTGCAAAATAGCACCTAATACAAATGCACCTAGTAAATATTTATTTTCTAATATTCCCACTTTAAAAATGGATTCTTCGCTTTTGATATTAAAACTATGTACTAATTCTGACAGACCTAGAGTTAGAAAAGCCATTGTCCTCCCTACTTCTACTCCATACCAATAATTTCCTATACTAAAAGCAACTAAAGTTAGCACACCTAGCATTGTTCCTTCTGCAAAAATCTTTCCCCACAACCCATCTGCAAAAATTCCTTTTTTACTGTCACGTGGTTTACGATTCATAATATCTTGATCTGGTCTTTCTAGTCCCAAAGCAATTGCAGGAAGTGAGTCTGTTACTAAATTAATCCACAAAAGCTGAATAGCAAGAAGTGGAGATTTAAGACCTAGCAATAATCCTAAGAAAATTGTGACAATTTCTCCTACATTGGTTGCAATTAAAAAATGAACTGCTTTTTTGATATTATCGAAAATATTTCTTCCTTGTTTTACCGCTTCTACAATGGTAACAAAATTGTCATCTGCCAAAATCATATCTGCTGCATTTTTAGCAACATCGGTACCATTTTTTCCCATAGCAATTCCGATATCTGCGTTTTTTAATGCAGGTGCATCATTTACCCCATCTCCTGTCATGGCAACTACTGCTCCTGTGGATTGATAAGCATTTACTATTCTTACCTTATGCTCAGGAGTTACTCTGGCAAATACAGAATACTTCATAATATCTCGTTTTAAAATAATTTCTGGAATCTTATCTAATTCTTCTCCTGTAATTGCTAAATCATTTGCTCTTAAGATTCCTAATTCTTTTGCAATTGCTTTTGCGGTTGCAATATGGTCTCCGGTAATCATAACTGTTTTGATTCCTGCTTTTTTACAAGTCGCTACTGCTTCTTTTACCCCTTTTCTTGGTGGATCAATCATCCCTATTAATCCTACAAAGATCAGATTTTTTTCTATGCTTTGGGAATCTATTTTATTGGGTAGTTGCTGGATATCTAAATAGCTAACCCCCAAAACTCTTAAAGCCTGATTTGCCATTTGTGTATTTTGATTTTCAATTTTTTCTATTAGTCTAGATGTTAAATCAACCACTGTTCCATTTTGATAGATTTTAGTACACCTTTTTAATAATACATCTGGTGCACCTTTACAAATAATACGATATCCATTTGACATTTTATGAATGGTTGACATCATTTTTCTGCTAGAATCAAAAGGAACATCTGCTACTCTTTCCATTACCTGGTATAGCTGCTCTTTATTTTCCCCTTCTTCTAATGCTTTATTCACAATGGCAACCTCTGTTGGTTCTCCACTTACCTCTATCTTTCTTCCATTTTTACTTACTTCTACATCTGTACACATAGCCCCCAAACTTAATAACCATTTTGTAAAATTTTGATTGTAAGAAACAGCATCTTTCGTTTCTGTATGAATAGATGCATCATATACAACACCATCTAAATTTACAATTTTAGTTACTTGCATTTTATTTTGTGTTAAGGTTCCTGTTTTATCAGAGCAAATCACACTACTACTTCCCAATGTTTCCACGGCAGGAAGTTTACGAATAATACTATTTTTTCTTGCCATTTTCGTAACACCAATAGAAAGCATGATAGTAACAATAGCAGGAAGTCCTTCTGGGATAGCAGCCACAGCTAGACCTACTGAAGTCATAAACATTTCAATTGGTTCAATTTTCTTAAAAATTCCAATCACAAAAATAAGCAGACAAATCACCAAACATGCAATTCCTAAACTTTTTCCTACTTGCCCCAATTTCTTTTGAATTGGTGTTTCTGGCGCTTCATTCGTTAAAATCATTTTTGCAATTTTTCCTACTTTGGTATGCATTCCAGTTTCTGTAACAATTGCCTCTGCATGTCCATTTACTACAACGGTGGTTGCAAAAGCCATATTTACCATATCTCCCAAAGCTGTTTTTTCTTGCAATTTCGTATCTGTTTGTTTTAAAACAGGCACTGTTTCTCCAGTTAAACTAGACTCTTCTATTTTTAAATTAGATGATGAAATTAATCTACAATCTGCTGGTACATAATTGCCTGCTTCTAATAATACAATATCCCCGGGAACAACTTCTTCTCCTTTAATTGTTACAATTTTTCCCTGTCTTCTTACTTTACAAGTTGGTGCAGACATTTTTTTAAGTGCCTCTAATGACTTTTCTGCTTTTGCTTCTTGAACAAGTCCCATAATTGCATTAAATACTACAATCGCAATGATAATGATAGAATCAAAATAGTCATTACTTCCCTCCATCTTAGAAACCATTGCTGAAATGACAGAAGCAATTAGTAAAATGATAATCATAAAATCATTAAATTGTTTTAAAAAACGAATAAAAATAGATTCTTTTTTTGCTTCCTCTAATTGGTTTGTCCCATATTTTTGTTTTCTTTCTTCTACTTGTTTTTGGCTTAACCCCCTTTGAGCATCTGTTCCTAATTTTTTTTCTACCTCTTTTGTAGATAACATATGCCACATCGCTTAATATCCTCCTTTGTTTTAGTTTATTTTATGTGTATGCAGCTTGTCTTATGGTTATGACAAAAGATTTTTTATTGTAATTGTTTACTTGATTTTTGGGTATATTTAGTATAAGATAATGGCATAAAATTGTTTTAGTGTAGTATTTTTTATAAGATAAAACCATTAGGAAAGGATTTAAGAATGAAAACATATAAGCTAAAAGATTATATTCATTTATTAGAAAAAGAAAATTTAATTATTTCTACTGAATTAGGAGAGCACTTTGAACATTTATGCAATCAAGCCGTTGCTAAAGTGGAGCATAATTCTAAAGAAGTCATACCAAATACATTATATATTTGTAAAGGACTCAATTATAAGAGGGAGTACTTAGAAGAAGCCATTCATAATGGAGCTATGGTGTATGTTGCAGAAAGTGAAAATGTAAGTAATGCTGGCTTTCCTCATATTGTAGTAAAAGATATCAGAAAGGCTTTAGCTGCTATTGCTTGTATGTATTACGATTTTCCAGCTAGCAAAATCAATATGATTGGAATTACTGGAACCAAGGGAAAATCTACCTCTGCTTACTATATTAAGAGTATTTTAGATCATTATATGAAAAGAAAAGGGCTTATGGATACTGCCATTGTTTCTTCCATTGATACTTATGATGGAAAGTCTTGTAGAGAGTCTTTGATTACTAGCCCAGAATCTATTGATTTACAAGAAATTATTGCTAATAGTGTAGATTCCCATATTCAAAACTTGGTTATGGAAGTTAGTAGTCAGGCTTTAAAATTAAATAGAGTTCATGATATTTATTATAAAGTAGGTGTATTTTTAAATATTTCTGAAGATCACATCAGTACCATTGAACATCCTAATTTTGAAGATTATTTTTCTTCTAAATTAAAGTTTTTTAAGCAAGTAGAAACTGCTTGTGTGAATTTAGATAGTGATTACATTGATCGAATTTTAGAAGCTGCCCAGAATGCTAAAAAAGTTGTTACTTTTAGTACAAAAGATCCTTTAGCAGATATTTATGGTTATGATATAAAAAAAGTAGATCATACTTCCATTTCTTTTCGAGTAAAAACTTCTAAGTTTGAAGAAGATATGCTTCTTACCATGCCTGGTTTATTTAACGTAGAAAATGCTTTAGCATCTATTGCTACTGCAACTGTTTTAGACATTCCTTTTGAAGATATTTATGAAGGATTAAAAGTTGCAAAAGCTAGTGGTAGAATGGAATCTTATGTTAGCCACGATGGAAGCATCATTGTAATTGTTGATTATGCACATAATAAACTAAGTTTTCAAAAATTATATGAATCTACCAAACAAGAATATCCTAATAAAAAAATTATTACCGTTTTTGGTTGTCCTGGTGGAAAAGCACAACTTCGTAGAAAAGACTTAGGGCATTTATCTGGCATTCATTCTGCAATTTCTTACTTAACAGCAGAAGATCCAGGGCCAGAAGAAACTATTGATATATGCAAGGAAATTGCAAGTTATATCACAAAGGAGCATGGAAAATACAAAATTATAGAAGATCGTGGGCAAGCCATTAAGCAAGCTATTTTAGAGAATCCAAATAGTGTCATTTTAATTACAGGAAAGGGAAATGAAACTAGACAAAAATATGGTAAACAATATCTGCCTTGCCTAACAGATACGGAATATGCAAAAGAGGCCTTGGAGGAGTATGACAAAAAAACTACCTAATACTGGTTTATTTTACTTTTAATTCTTTTATCTATTTGGAAATATTTCTTTAAAAATTTTATTATGAAATCAAAAAGTAGCACAAAGTCGACATATTTTTGTCACTTTGTGCTACTTATCATATTATGTGCCTAAGGTATATGGATTGTTTTTTTCTCCAGTTCCACCTGTGATTTTGATTTCTGGTTTTAATGTAAAGACAGGACGAAGACCACGATTAAAACTGAGTGACTCTATTTCATCACCTAGATCAATGTACCCCATATACCAACTATACCAGATATCTCCTACATAGAAATCTCGCACATCAAAATTAATAGTGTCGAGATGAGCTATTTCATTTAGCTCTCGAGAGGCTAACCAATACGATTTTTGGTTTGTAGTGTATTGTATTCCTAACTTTTCCATCTGTTCTTCATCCATTTTATAGTTGTTGTCCCCACCTTTGATCTTTTCATTATAACTTGAATTAAATATTGTAATGGTATAATATCCACTTTCTGCATTCTTATTATTTGGCACACTTCCTACACTTCTCGCACTACTTGAATAGGTCGTATTTCTGTATGCTTCTGCTCTTGTATTTAAAGTTGTAATTGCACTATTATAACTATCTATTGCTCTTTCAAAGTCTATTGCATCTGTACTGCCACTGCCCTGTCCACTTCCTCTTCCATTTCCTAAATTGATTTCTTCTAGCGTTTCCATTGTAATAATTTGTACTCCATATCCTGAACTTGCATCATATAATACCACACATTCTCTTCTGGTATTGTTTTTATCATAGTAATATACATAATCTCCTGCTTCTAGTTCATTTACATTGGTTGCTAGTTTTTTTGCTGTTGCTCGTCTTACTGCTGTTCCTGTTGTCGCATTTCCTGCTCTATCTGTTACAACTACTCTTAAATAATAGGTTGTTTCATCGGCTAATCCTGTATAAGGATAATCATAACTGCTTGCTGTGCTTGTTTTTGTATCTACTGTCGTAAAACCTGTTGTAGCGCTTGTTGTACTTCTTTGGAATGCATAACTATATATTCCTGATGTAGCGTCTGCTCCACTTGCTCTTACGCTGATACTATCTTCATCATAACTTGTTACTGTTAAACTTGCTGTGCTTGGCGCCGTATTATCTTTATTTATTACCTGTGTTTTTGCTGCTGATACATTTCCTGCTTTATCTATTGTATAGGCTGTTATCGTACTTGGTCCATCTGTTGTAATTGTAATATTGGCTGTTGTTGTTCCTGATGCTGTTGTTGTTTCTCCTATTGTTTGTGCTCCACTTACACTATATCTTATTTTATCTGCTCCACTTTCATTATCACTTCCTGCTGTTATACTTACTGTTACATCGGATTTATAATAATTATTATTTCCGCTTGTTCCTGATGGCGTGATACTTGGTGCATTTGGATTTGTTTCATCTTTTATCTCTACACTTGCTGGACTTGCTTCATTTATTCCATCATATAATCTTCCATATACTGTTTGCGAATGCATTAATCCTGTGATTTCTTGTCCACTTGCAATTTCTGTCCACTGCCCATCTAATCCTATTCTATATTCTAAGTGGTAACTGGTATCAAGGCTATTGTTTCTTATCACAATGCTTGCTGTTCCGTCTCCTTGCCACACATATTCTTCAAATTCTATGGTTCCTGCTTCTAATTCTCCTGTTTTATCACTGGTTATTTTACTCGCACTTCCTTCACTTGTTGTTACTGTTACTCTAATATCATAGATTTGGTTTCCTGCTAGCCCTGTTATCGTACAAGTAGCATTTTTACTTTCTTCTGCTAACTTCCAGCTATTATCATCTTCTCCATCTTTTCGATATTCATATTTGTAGGTTGCTCCTTCGCTATTTGCTGTTTCTACCTCTACACTGATACTATTGGTTGTTTTGCCTGTTACATGGATTGCTTTAATTCTTGGTCCATTTGCTGTTCCTACATATCCTATCACAATGTCATTAACATTTTCTCCTTCTACAATAGAAATTTGAAACATATACCCGTCTTCTGTTGTTATTAAGTAACTTCCATCTTCTTGCTTTTCTGCTTCTGTTACAATATTGTTATCTTGAATATATTTTATATATTCTTCTAAGCTCGGTTTACCTAACTTTTCCAAAGATACACTACTTTCCGCTACATTAAGCTCATCTAAAATTTCTCCAATTCGATGCTGTATTTTTGCATCATTTGCCGTTTTAAAAATTCCATTATCTCCTACTAAGAAATTAATAGAAATAGCTGCCAAAATTAGTAATACCACTAGGGTCACTACTAAGGCTATTAGCGTGATTCCTGCTTCTTTAAAATCTTTCATTCTTCCTGTTTTATTTACACATCTTTTCTTTTGCATCTTGCTTCCTCCTTCATCTTTTTCTTCTGAATGATTTTTCCCATATCGTACTTTTTTATTCACCTTTTAGTGTACCATTTTTCTTTCTTCCTGTAAATTAGAGATTTTTTCTTACCTCACACAAGAAAAAATCTTACTTTTCTTTTACTTTTAAGCAAGATTTTTACATTTTAATTTCTCAAAATTAGCTTGTTTACTAGCTTTCAAGCCATGATTTTATCAACATTTCTTCTTCTTCTTTTTTCTTTGTCATATATTTGTAATATTCCTGTAACATAAATTTAATATTTTTCTTGATGGAATTTTTTTAAGGATATATCTAAAAGTGTATTTCACAATTAGGTAATTTCTTTAATTTTTCTATTACTTTATCATATACTGATAACATGTGCTTTTCTGATACATATTCTTCTAAATGATCAATTGGTAACCAATTTACCGCTTTGTTTTCATCTAATTTTGGACGAACTATTTTGTCATCGTCTGCTTCTAATAGATAAGTAGCATTCAAATGAACATGAGAAGATACAAATTTTCCTTTTTTAATGTGAGAACTTACTGGTAAAATATCGAGCGCAAATAATTTTTCTGTAACTGGATTTACTTCTTCTATTCCAGTCTCTTCTTTTGCTTCTCTAATTGCAACCTGTAACAAATCTTCTTCCCCATCTGCATGTCCACCAGTCCACGCCCAGGAATTATAAATATTATGATAAATAAATAGCACTTTGTCTCTAGTTTTATTTACGATAAATCCAGAACTTGTAAAATGTGCTATTTTATTTTCTCTGGTTAAGCAATCATCAAAAGTATTAAGATAATATAACATTAATTTTTTGTCTGCTTCTTCTTGTTCATTAAATGGTATATAATTTTGAATTTCCTCTTTTAAATTCATTTTAAATAACCTTTCTTCTTTTTATTATTCATTCATTTAGGAGTAAAGGAGAACCAAAGTAGGACCAAAAGGGACAGTCCCCTTTGGTCCTATTTTGGTCCTATTTTGACTCTATCCCAATTTAATAGAAAGTAGTTTACTAATTCCATTTTCCTCCATGGTAACACCATAAACTGTGTCTGCAACTTCCATGGTTCCTTTTCTATGAGTGATTACTAAAAATTGTGTTTCTTTGCTAAACTTCTTTAAATATTCTGCAAAACGATATACATTGACATCATCTAATGCAGCTTCAATTTCGTCTAAAATACAAAATGGTGCTGGATTGATTTTTAAAATAGCAAATAATAATGCTATTGCAGTAAATGCTTTTTCTCCACCAGAAAGTAACATCATATTTTGTAATTTTTTTCCTGTTGGCTGTACGCGAATATCAATTCCACATTCTAAAATATTGTCTTCATCTTCTAAAATTAATTCTGCTTTTCCTCCATGGAATAATTCAATAAATACTTCATTAAAATTCTTATTAATCTGTTCAAATTTTTCTTTGAATTGTGTTTTCATAGTATCTGTCATATCATGGATCATTTTTCTTAATTTTGCTTGGGTGTCTTCTAAATCCAAACGTTGTTCTGCCATAAAATCATATCTCTCTTTTGTTTTCTTGTATTCTTCAATACTATCAATATTAATACTTCCTAATTCTTTGATTTGATTTCTCAAAGAATTTACTTGTTTTTGACTTGCTGCTACATTACTTGGCTTTTCATAACCTTCCACATGATTTGGTGTTAATTCATATTCATTCCATAAATTCTCGGTAACTTGTGTTAGATCTTGTTCTACTTTTGCCTTTTTTACATCTAATTTTACAATTTGCTCTTTTAAACCTTCTAAAGTATTAAATTGATTTGCAATTTCTTCTTCTGTTTTGATTAATTTTTCATTTTTGGCAGTTCTTTCTTGTTTGAATTCTTCTATTTTACTAGAACTGTTTTTTACTTCTTCTTTTACTTGTTCTACTTGTGCTAGATAATCTTTAATGGATTGCTCTAAAGTAGCGTTTTCGTCTTTGACTTGTAAAATGGTTTGTTCTTTGTTTTGTTTGCTCTTTTCTTGATTTTGAATATCTAAAGCGATTCTTTCTACCATTTCATCAATAGAACTTTCACTTTCATCAAAGGAACTAACAGAGATTTTTAAATTGGTAATGTCAAAATTTAAATCATCTACATATTTTTGACTATCTTTATTCTCCATAGCAAATTGCTCGATGACCGCATTTAGCTCCTCATTTTCTTTATCTAATTCTTCCACCTGAAGCACTTTTTGCTCTTTGTCATTTCTATTTTCTTGTTTTTGATGGTCGATTTGTACAATTTCTTCTTTCAATTTAGCTAATCGATTTTCCAAGTTTGTAATATTTTCGGTCATACTCACCATTTTTTGTTTTTCTGTTGCATAGACAATATCAATTTCTTGTAATTCTTTTTCTAACCTTGCGGATTCTTCAATACCATCTGAGATGGAATTTGCATAGTTTTCTTTTTCTTTTGTTTTCTCCTCTATTTGTTTTTCTAGATTTTTTAATTCTTTTTCTAGCTCTTCAATTTCTCTACTTCTTCCTAAAATATTGACCGTTTTGGTAGCAATACTACCACCAGAAATAGATCCAGAATTACTAATAATATCTCCTTGCAAAGTAACAATACGAAAAGCGTATTTTTCTCTTTTAGCTAGGGTAATGGCTGTATCCATGTCTTTTACTACAACGGTTCTGCCTAATAAATTTAATACAATTTGCTCATATTCTTTTTTGCATTTTACTAAGTCAGATGCAATTCCTACTAGCCCATCTAACTGAGTTAGTTTTTCTAATTTTCTACCATGAATCGAAGCAATTGGTAAAAAAGATGCTCTTCCTAATTGATTTTTCCTTAAATATTCAATTAATTTTTTTGCATCTTGTTCTTTTTCTGTTACAACATTTTGAAGAGCTTGTCCTAAACACATTTCAATTGCTGTTTCATATTCCTTTTCCACAGAAATTAAATTTGCAAGTACCCCATGAACTCCGCTTTTTAATTCATTATTTTTCTCACAAGCAATTAGTAAAGATTTTACTGTTTTATTATACCCCTCTTTTTCTTTTTCAGTTTCTACTAAAAATTCATGCCTTGCTTGTTTCATTCTTTGTGTATAATTATATTTAGTAAGTTCTTCCTCATATTGTTTTAATTTTTCCATATCCTCATTTTTTTCTTTGGTCGCTTTTTGTAATTTAACATCTGCTAGATTTCTTTTCTTTTCAATTTCATAGAATCCTTGGGATAACTCTTGTTTTTCTTGCCTTTTGCTATCTAATTCTGAAATGGTGCTATCCATTTCATTTTTTAGTTGTTTTTTTCGTTTTTCCAAATTTTCAAAATTAGCATCTTGCATACTAATTTCATTGCGTAGTTCATATCTTTGATCTGTATTTTTTTCTACAATTTGTTTTTTCTCTTCAATTTCTAGTTCTTTACTAGATAACTTTTGCATGAATGTAGCAAGTTCTACTTCTTTTTGTGCTAATTCTTTTTCAAATTTTTCTTTATTAGAAGTTAAATTCGTTTTCTTTTCTAATTTTTGATTTTGCTCTTCTTGTAGCTCTACAATCCTTTGTTTTATTTCTTCTATCTCACTTAAAAGTCTTGCCTGATTATTTTCATTATTTTGAATTCTTTCTTTAGCAATTCCAATTTCTGTATTGATTTTTTCAATTTTATTGGTACTTTCAAAACCTAAATTTTGCATTTGTTCAATTTGATCTGTAATATGATCCACTGCTTGTCTTAGGTCCTCTTTTGCCATTTGTAGCTTTTCCATTCTACTATCTTCTGCATCTTTTTGCGATACTAGAATTTCTTCATCTTTTACCAATTGCTCTAATTTTTCTTTGTACATTCCAATATGATATACAAAAAGACCAACTTCTATGGATTTTAATTCTTCTCTTAAATCTAGAAATTGTTTTGCCTTATCAGATTGCATTTTAAGTGGTTCAATGTTACTTTCTATTTCAGACAAAATATCATTAATACGAAGTAAATTTAATTTTGTTTGTTCAAGTTTTTTTTCTGACTCTTGCTTTCTGGTTCGATATTTTACAATCCCTGCTGCTTCTTCAAAAATACGTCTTCTATCTTCTGATTTATTACTTAAAATTTCATCAATTTTTCCTTGTCCAATAATACTATAACCATCTTTTCCTATTCCTGTATCCATAAATAACTCTAAAATATCTTTTAGCCTACAAGGTGTTTTATTGATAAAATAGCCTGTCTCTCCGCTACGATATAATTTTCTTGTTACAGTTACTTCTGAATATTCAATAGGAAGCCTTCCATCTGTATTATCAATTACGATGGATACTTCTGCAAAGCCCAAAGATTTTCTTGCCTGAGTACCTGCAAAAATAATATCTTCTGATTTTGCTCCTCTTAGGGATTTCATACTTTGCTCCCCTAATACCCAGCGAATGGCATCTGAAATATTACTTTTTCCAGAACCATTAGGCCCAATAACAGAGGTAATTCCTGGCTTGAATTCTAATACTGTTCTATCTGCAAAAGATTTAAATCCTTGTAATTCCATTCTTTTTAAATACATTTTATTTCACCTATTTTTCTTCCTTTTTTTCATACGTTTTCATTATACTAGGCGAAAGCAAATTTTGCAAGAGTTGTTGTTTGAAAAAAAGGTTGCCCATTCTAAGACATTCTTTTTATAATCCCCTTACAATGTTTGATTACTTGGGAAACATCAATTTTCTTTATCATTCTATTTTCCATCAAAATATTTCCTTTCACGATGGTAGTATCTACATTTTTCCCACTTGTGTTATATACTAAATTTGCAATCTCATTACTATTTGGAATTCTAGTAATATTTTCTAAATTCTCTTCTACATTTACCAAAATAAGATCTGCATCTTTTCCCACTTCAATGCTTCCTACTTTCTTTTCCAATCCTAATAATTTGGCTCCATTGATGGTTGCCATTTTGAATGCCTCTTTTGCACCAATTCGCCTTTCATTTTCATGAATTCCACCTTGAATAAGGCAAGAAACTCTCATAGCTTCAAACATGTCTAAATTACTTCCGTGATCCTTGTCCATCAGTACCTAATGCTACATTAATTCCATTTTGTAAATAACTTGTCGTATCTGCAATACTACATCCTAATCTTAAATTAGAAATTGGGTTATGCGCAATCCCACAGTCCATTGTTTTTAATATTTCTATATCTTTGTCATCTAAATGTACCGCGTGTGCTAAAATGGTATGAATTCCATCAAAATGTTGTTTTAGTACTTCTACTGCTCTTTTTCCGTGCTTTTGCTTGATATCTTCTATTTCATCAATACTTTCTAAAAAGTGTACATGAATTGGTAAATGGAAATCCTTTGCCAAATCTGCTGTCATTTGAAGCGTTTCTTTTGAACAAGTATAAAGTGCATGTGGGGCAACAGAATAAGTGATTAAATCATCTTTTTGATCTCTTGTTTCATAAAAGTTTTTAAATTCTGCTATTTTTTCTAATGCCTCTTCTTTTTCCCCAATAATGGTTCTTGTAAGAACTGCTCTTGCTCCTACATCCCTGGCTGCTTTTCTGATTGCATCTTGCATAAAGTATTGATCATTGATGCATGTAGTTCCAGTAGAAATCATTTCTATAAAACTAAGCATACTTGCCCAATATACATCTTCTTTGGTTAGTTTTTCTTCCATTGGCCAAATGATTTTGTGAAGCCAGTCATATAGTTTCACACCTTCTGTGGTTTCTCTAAAAATACTCATAGGAATATGTGCATGGGTATTGATGAAGCCTGGCATCAAGATATGATTTCTAGCATCTATTATTTTTGCATTTTTTGCCATCTCTTCTGGTATGTTTTCTTCTATTTTGCTAATTTTCCCTTCTTGTACTAAGACATCTGCTTTTTTAATGGTAATATCGTCATTTTCAAACAATACTACTTTTGCATTTTGAATCAATAAATCTTGCATGTTCTTCTCCCCTTCTTGGAATGGATTTTTCTTTTTGTATTTTAGCATAAAGTTTTTTTTATCTCAATAGAAAAATTTTAGGAAGACAAAAAAACTTTCTTTTAAAATCTCCCCCTTCTTGCTTGCGTTTACCCCTATTTTGTAGTATGATAAAATAAATTTACACGAAAGAATATGAGGAAAATCATGAAACAAGAAAAATTTGATTTTTATAGTCCTGTTAATTTAAAATCCTATAACCTAGATAAGCTCATGCGCTATCAATTAGATGTATTAGAAAGGCTTGATCCCTTCACTAGAAGGCATAGCGAAAATGTTGCAAATCTATGTTGCAGAATGTGTGAATACCTAAGATGTAGACAATCTTTTACCATTCATTGCACTATTGGTGGTTATTTACATGATATTGGAAAAATGTTTATTCCCCTTGCTATTTTAAATAAACCCGAAAGGCTTACCTCTGAAGAATATGAAATAATGAAAACACATACCACTCTTGGCTATCAAATGTGCATGAAAGATCCCAAGCTAAGACCTTATGCTTTAGCTGCTTTAGATCATCATGAGGCATTAGACGGCTCAGGTTATCCTTCTGGATTAACCAAAAAAGATATTCCTTATGAGGCTCAAATTATTCGTATTGCCGATGAATATGATGCTTTAGTTACTAAAAGACAGTATAAAACTCACGTTAATATTTCTGAAACCTTAAAAGAACTTATCAAAGATACCAAACCTGACCCTAAATTTTTGGCATTAGACCAGCTAGCTGAAAAGGAAAAAGCAGGAAAAATTAATGGACATATTTTAAAAAGTCTTTTTAAAGTTGTCATTGATGATACTTTATATGAGATTAGTTGTATCATGGACTATGTAGAATATTTAAAGCAACAAATCAAGCGTTTGGAATTGATTGAAAGTTATCAAAAAAAAGCAGATAATTCTAATAAAGAAAAAACAAAGGATTATTATCATGAAGGGATGAAACTTCTTTTTCAAGAAGGCGAAGATTTTCAAAACTATCTGCAAATTTTACAAGAATATAGACAAGCCTTATCGATTCGTGAAAAAATGATTGAGCGATTATATTTAGAAATTAAAATTATTAAAAAACTAAGAGTATAAACATATTAAAAAATCTAAAAATGGAGGTTACATGAAATCTAATAAAAGTAAAGTAAAAAAAGTATATACCATTCCTAAAAAGCTAAGAATTACCATGCTTGTTATTTTCGGTGTTTTCTTTTTACTCATTATTCGCCTTGTTTTTTTACAATTGGTACAAGGTGCAGATTTAAGAGAGCAAATGTATGACCAATTAATTACAAGTCGTTTAATTAGCCCTAAAAGAGGTACTATTTATGATACTACTGGGAAAGCTCTAGCTATTAGTGCTCAGGTAGATACTGTTAGTATTCAGCCAAGTGCACTTGTTGTCAAAGAAGATGGGGAAATTGATGAAGAAAAAACAAAAGCCTTTAAAGAAAAGGTTGCAAAATCTTTTTCTGAGATTTTTGAGTTAGATTATGAAGAAACACTTGCCAAAGTATCTAGTGAATCTTCTATTGTTACCATTGCTCGTAAAGTAGAAAAGGATAAAATTGATCAGTTAAAGGCTTGGATGGAGGAAGAAGAAATTTATTCTGGCATCAATATTGATGAAGATACTAAACGCTATTATCCTTATGAAAACTTAGCTTCTTCTCTAATTGGTTTTTGTAATATTGATAACCAAGGTATTGAAGGTTTAGAGGCTTACTGGGATGATGTTTTAACTGGTACTCCTGGTAAAGTAGTAACTGCTCAAGATGCAATTCAGGAATTTATTCCAGATGAAGATCAAACTTATATCCCTGCTGAAAATGGTAGTGATATTACTTTAACAATTGATGCGAATATTCAATCCATTGTAGAAAAATATTTAGAACAAGCATGTATCGAAAATGAATGTGTTCGTGGTGGTAATGCAATTGTAATGAATCCGAAAACTGGTGATATTTTAGCGATGGCTACTTATCCAGATTATAATTTGAATACTCCTTCTAGTATGCCTAGCTATATGACAAAAGAAGAGTGGAACAGATTAACATCGGAAGAACAATGTAATGCCTTATATAGTT
>CALYAE010000064.1 GCA_944393435.1 uncultured Clostridia bacterium | reverse complement strand
TTATTTTATCTCTTTTGGTTGTTTTCTTATTTTTTCTTTAGAAAATAAGATTTTTAAAATTACATGTTAATAATATCATACAAACAAAAAAATGTCAAACAAATTTTTTACATTTTTATGCTGATTCTGTTTTTTTGGTTGTTGTATGCCTTTTGGTTTTTACTGTCTTGGAAACAGTAGCTTCCCTATTATTGTTAATGATAATTTTAGGTGGCTCCTTGTTTGCAACAGTTTGCTTTGTAATAATACATTTTTCTATTTTAGGGTTTGAAGGAATTTCAAACATAATATCCCTCATGATTTCTTCTATAATGGAACGGAGCCCTCTTGCACCAGTTTTTCTTTCAATTGCTTTGTCTACAATTTCTTCTAATGCTTCTTGCTCAAATTCTAGTTCTACATTGTCTAACCTAAATAGTTTTTGATATTGTTTTACTAATGCATTTTTTGGTTTTGTTACAATATCAATTAGAGCATTCCTGTCTAATTCTTTTAAGGTTGCAATAATTGGAAGCCTTCCTACAAATTCAGGAATAAGACCAAATTTTAATAAATCTTGTGGCAACAACTTCTCAAAGATTTCATATTTACTAACATCTTGATTACTTTGGATATTAGCACCAAATCCAATTGATTTTTTAGAGGTTCTATCTTTTACAATTTTTTCTAGCCCCTCAAAAGCACCGCCACAGATAAACAAAATATTTTCTGTGTTAATTTGCAAAAATTCTTGATGAGGGTGTTTTCTTCCTCCTTGTGGTGGTACAGATGCTACTGTTCCTTCTACGATTTTAAGAAGTGCTTGCTGTACACCTTCTCCACTCACATCTCTTGTGATAGATGGGTTTTCTGATTTTCTTGAAATTTTATCAATTTCATCTATATAGATAATACCTTGCTCTGCTTTTTCAATATCATAATCTGCTGCTTGAATTAATTTGAGCAAAATATTTTCCACATCTTCTCCTACATAGCCTGCTTCTGTTAAAGTGGTAGCATCTGCTATTGCAAATGGTACTTGTAAGATTCTTGCTAAGGTTTGGGCAAGTAATGTTTTTCCTGATCCTGTTGGACCTAGTAGCAAAACATTGCTTTTTTGAATTTCTACTTCATCAATCTCATGTCTATTTTGAATTCTTTTATAATGATTATATACTGCAACTGATAAAGTTTTTTTGGCTTCTTCTTGCCCGATGACATAAGAATCTAATATTTCTTTAATTTCTTGGGGAGTAGGAAGTTTTTGTTCTTTGGTTGTATAGGTAATTTGCGAATCTTCATAAAGTTCATCTTCTATAATATTATTACAAACTTTGATACATTCATCGCAGATATATACGCCAGGACCTGCAATAATTCTATTCACAGCTTCTTGTGATTTTCCACAAAAAGAACACTTTACATTTCTTACTTTATTATTTGCCATAAAATATAACTATCTCCTTTTTAAACTCTTTTTTCCATAATGCCATCAATAAGTCCATATTTTAGTGCTTCTTGTGCTGTCATGTAATTATCTCTTTCTGTATCTTTATTTATTACTTCTAATGGTTGACCTGTTCTTTCACTTAAAAATTTGTTTAATTTTTCTCTGGTTTTTACCATGTGATCTGCATGGATTTTAATTTCTGTTGTTTGTCCAGATAAGCCTCCACCACCAATTAATGGTTGGTGAATTAAAATTTCAGCATTTGGTGTTGCAAATCTTTTGCCTTTTTCTCCAGCTGCTAAAAGTACTGCTCCCATGCTAGCTGCCATTCCGATACAAATGGTAGAAACTGGGCATTTAATATAGTTCATGGTATCTACAATTCCCATTCCATCTGTAATAGATCCACCTGGGCTATTAATGTACAAACTAATTTCTTTATCAGGATCTTCTGATTCTAAGAATAATAGCTGTGCAATTACTAAACTTGCTGAAGTCTGGTTCACATCTTCACCTAAAAAGATGATTCTATCTTTTAATAATCTTGAGAAAATATCATAAGATCTTTCTCCTTTTGCGGTTTGCTCAATAACATAAGGAACTAAACTATTTTGTTCTTTCATTCATATACCTCCTAAATTACTAATCTATATTATTAGTAAAATACTTATCTTGTGATTTGTTTCTATTTGATTTTAGCATTATCTACAATAAATTGAACTGTTTTTTGAACTTGCATATTGTTTCCTAACACTTCTTTTAGATAATCATTTTTAAGCATTTCTTCTTCTGTTTTACCATAACCTTTTGCCATCTGTTTTAGTTTTTCTTCTACTTCTTTTTCATCTGGTTTAATTTCTTCTTTTTTCATAATTGCTTCTAAAACTAAGCCGGTTTTTACATTTTTTTGAGCTTGTTGTTTCATTTCTTCTCTTACTTGAGTTTCTGATTTTCCAGATAAGGTATAGTATTGTTCTAGTGTTAACCCTTGGTATTGTAATCTATGTTCTATATCTTCTACTAAATGATCAATTTCTGTTTCAATCATTGCCTCTGGAATATCTACTTTAGCGCTTCCAGTAACTGCCTCTATTGCTGCTTCTTCTGTTTCAGCTTTTGCTTTTTCATCATTTTGTTTTTGCAACTTTTCTTTGATACTATTTTTTAATTCTTGTAATGTATCAAATTCACTTACATCTTTTGCAAATTCATCATCCATAGTTGGAAGTTCTTTTTTCTTGATTTCATGTAATTTTACTTTAAATACAGCTGGCTTTCCTGCTAATTCTTTTGAAAAATAATCTTCTGGGAAGTTTACTTGAATATCTTTTTCTTCTTCTAGTTTCATACCAATAATTTGGTCTTCAAACCCTGGAATAAAAGTGTTGCTTCCGATTTCTAGTTCATGCTTTTCAGCTTTTCCACCTTCAAATGGAACACCATCAATAGAGCCTTCAAAATCAATAACGGTTAAGTCACCTTTTTCTACTGGTCTATCTTCTACTGAAATAAGTCTAGCATTATGTTCTGCCATGTGTCCTAATTCATGTTCTACGTCTTTGTCAGATACAGTATACTCAATTTTTTTAAGTTCTATACCTTTATATTTTCCTAATTCTACTTCTGGTTTAATTTGTACAATTGCTGTGAAAATTAAATCTTTTCCTTTTCCTATTTGGCTAATATCAATTTCTGGCTTGCTAACTGCTTGAATATTATTTTCTCTGATAGCTTCTTCATAAATGTCTGGTACTAGCTCATTAAAAGTATCTTCATAAAAAATTTCACTACCATAATGTTTTTCTACCATTTGCATTGGTGCTTTTCCTTTTCTAAATCCTGGAATGGTAAAATATTTTGCAGTTTTAACATATACTCTTTTCATTGCTTCATCAAATTTTTCTGCTTCTACTGTGAAACTTAATTTTACTTCATTTTTGTTTTCTGTGTTTTCTACTTTTACACTCATTTTTTAATCTTCCTTTCAAATTTAATTGGCTTTCCTATTATATCACATTTTTTCAAGATTGCAAGTCCTCTTGTCAGCTATTTTTCAAGTTTTTATCAATTAATCTTTAATAAATCAAAATTTAAGTAATCTGCACTGACTAATTGAAACTTTATTCCTTGAACTTCTCCGCTGAATAGCTTCTTCATGTGTTTTTCCATGTAGATGTCCATAATAACATCTCTTAATCGGATATTGTTTCATCAATTTTACAAAATCTAGAAATTGATTGTTATATAAACTATTTTGAGTAATAGGAGGATAATGCATAAATACAATCATCTCTTTGTCTTCCCCATATTTTTTGATTCCATCTTCTAAAGATAATTGCAGACGAATGGTTTCACGATTGATCATTTTTTTGGTTTCCTCTGATTCTATTAAGTTCCATCCTCTAGTTCCCACTAGAACTTTATTTTCTACTAAATAACTATTATTATAGATAAAATCAATATTCTCAAAATGATTTTGTTTAAGATAGTTTCTCATATTGGTAAGGGTTGTCCACCAATAATCATGATTGCCTTTTAGCAAAAGTTTCTTTCCTGGCAGACTAGCTAAATATGTAAAGTCTTGATAAGTATCTTCTAAATACATGGACCATGAAAAATCACCCGGCAATACAACTGTATCTTCTGGCTTTACTTTTTTTATCCAATTTTGTTTTATCTTCTCACTATGCCCTTCCCAATTTTCTCCGAAAATGCTCATTGGCTTATCTTCTTCGAAGGAAAGGTGTAAGTCTGCTATGGTATAAATTGACATTGGTTCCCCCACTTAAATTGGTAAATTTGGTACCGCATTTAAAGTTAAATCTGAGCTTTCTCCTGCTAGATAATGATAATAACCAGCTGAGGCAATCATGGCTGCATTATCAGTACATAAATTTGGTTCTGGATAGTAAATTTCATATCCTTGATTTTTTAGCTTTAAAAACTCGCTTCTGATATAGGAGTTTGCAGATACGCCACCTGCTAATGCTATTTTATGAACTTTTACTTGCTTTGCTGCTTTTAAAGTGTTTTCTATCAAAATTTCTGTCACTGTCTTTTCAAAACTATTGCATAAGTCTGCTTGATTTAAGTCTTTTGTTTTATGGTTTAGATTAATTACTGCTGTTTTGATTCCACTAAAACTAAAGTCTAAGTTTTCCATCTGTGGCTTTGGTAGTTCAATAGTAGGTTTTCCTTCTTTTGCTAATTTATCTACTTTTGGTCCACCTGGATATCCTAGACCGAATCACTCTTGCAACTTTATCAAAAGCCTCTCCAAGAGCATCATCTCTTGTTTTCCCTAATATTTCAAAATTGGTATAATCTTTAATATGGACTAGATGGGTATGTCCACCTGAAATAATTAAACATAAAAATGGTGGTTTTAAGTTTGGGTGGCTAATATAGTTTGCTGCAATATGTCCATGAATATGGTTTGTCCCAATAAGAGGTTTATTAAGAGCATAACTTAATGCTTTTGCATAGGATACTCCCACAAGTAAAGCTCCCACTAGACCTGGTCCATTTGTGCATGCAATTAAATCAATCTGCTGCATTGTAAGGCTTGCTTGTTTGATAGCCTGTTCTACCACAGCAGAAATAGCTTCTATATGGTTTCTAGAAGCTATTTCTGGCACAACTCCGCCAAACTGTTCATGGATTTTAATTTGAGAATAAATGACATTGGAAAGAACTTCCCTTCCATTTTTCACAATGGAAGCAGAAGTTTCATCACAACTTGATTCAATTCCTAATGTATAAATATCTTGCATACTTGATTCCTTTTTTACTTTATTTGTTAACTAAATAAATGGAACATTCCGCTCACGACGCTATCAATTCCTCCTGTGATTCCACTAATAATAGGAGAAATAATCATAGAAGAGATTGGTGTAATCCAGATAACTAAGAAAATAATATAAAATAGACTTGTGTGTTCTTCAAACCATCTTTTGGCATTATAAGGTAAAAAAGCCATTAAAATTTTAGAACCATCTAGTGGTGGTAAAGGAATTAAGTTAAAAACACCTAACCCCACATTTACCATCACCGTATATTGTAACATTGTCATAATAATATTACCTGCTTGTGTTGTGAAAGCAAAACTACTTGCAAATACTTGCAAAGCATAAAACAGGATTGCAAATAAAAATGCTAAAATAAAGTTCATAACAGGTCCTGCTAAAGAAACTAATGCTTCTGCTATTTTAGCCGATATTTTTCTTGTAAAATTGTTAGGGTTAATTTGTACTGGTTTTCCCCAACCAATATGGGCAAATATTAACATGACAAGCCCAAATGGATCTAAATGAGATAATGGATTTAAGGTTAATCTTCCTTGGCTTCTTGGAGTATCATCTCCTAATTTATCTGCTACAAAGGCATGAGCAAATTCGTGGAAGGTAATAGCAATTAAAACCCCAGGTATGGTTAATAATAGGCTTAAAATACTAAAACCTCCACTTAGTAAACTAATAACAGCAATTACTGCTAGTGCAATATATAAATATCTTGTATCAAAATACATGCGTTTTTCTTACCTTTCTTGACATTCCCTTTTATTGTTTATTTGTAAAACAATTAACTTAAAGGCTTCATAGTTCGAAATAGTAATACATCTCTAATAGAAGCTGAGTCTGTTAAAAGCATAATAAGTCTATCTAATCCTATTCCCATTCCACCTGTTGGAGGCATTCCTATTTCTAGGGCACTTACAAAGTCTTCATCCATTCCACCAGCTTCTTCATCTCCCTTAGCCTTTGCTTCTACTTGTTTCATAAATCTTTCATATTGGTCTATTGGGACATTTAATTCTGAATAGGCATTACCATATTCTCTACCACCAATAAATAATTCAAATCTTTCTACTAAAGATGGATTATCTTTCTTTCTTTTGGTAAGTGGAGATACTTCTACGGGGTAGTCTAAAATAAAGGTTGGCTGAATAAGAGTATCTTCTACAAATGTTTCAAAGAACTCGTTAATAATATGTCCTCTGGTATTTTTAATTTCTTCATATTTAACGCCTTTTTCTAAAGCTATTTTTTGTGCCTCTCCATCTGTTTTGATTTCATTAAAGTCAACACCTGTTGCTTCTTTTATAGCATCTATCATGGTAATTTTTTTCCAAGAAGGAGTTAAATCAATTTCAGTTCCCTGATAAGTAATTTTAGTAGTACCTAATACATTTTTTGCAATTGTAGAAATTAAATTTTCTGCTAAATTCATCATATCATTATAGTCTTCATAAGCTGCATAAAATTCCATATTAGTAAATTCTGGATTGTGTTTAATATCCATTCCTTCATTTCTAAAATTTTTTCCTATTTCATATACTTTGTCAAATCCACCTACAATTAATCTTTTTAAATTAAGTTCTGGTGCAATTCTTAGATACATTTGCAAGTCTAATGTATTATGGTGTGTTACAAAAGGTCTTGCAGCATCCCCTGTTGTTATTGTAGTAAGCATAGGAGTTTCTACTTCCATATAACCTTGCTCATCCATAAATTTTCTAATTTCTTTTATAATTTTGCTTCTTAAAATAAAAGTTTGTTTTACTTCTGGATTCATAATTAAGTCTACATATCTTTGTCTATATCTTAAGTCTGCATCTTTTAGCCCATGGAATTTTTCAGGTAAGGGTCTTAAAGATTTAGAAAGTAATGTTACTTCTTTTGCATGAATAGAAATTTCTCCTGTTTTAGTTTTAAATACAAATCCTGTAATTCCAATAATATCTCCTATATCATTTTCTTTAAATTGCCTATAACTTTCTTCTCCTAAATCATTAATACTTACATAACTTTGGATTTTTCCTTCTTCATCTTGGATATGACAAAAAGAGGCCTTTCCCATAATACGTTTTGCCATCATTCTTCCTGCCACTGTTACATCTTTTCCTTCTAAGCTCTCATAATTTTCTTTAATTTGTTTACTATTATGAGTGCGATGAAATTTTGTAATTTGATAGGGATCTTTTCCTTCTTCTTGTAATTTTGCTAACTTTTCTCTTCTTATCATCATTAATTGATTTAAATCTAATTCTTGTTCTTGGTTACTGTTTTGATTTCCTTCCATATTGTTTCTCCTCTATTTATTTTAATAGCCTTATTATACCTCATAAGTTGCAATATGTAAACAATTGGAAGAAAATTTATTTGTTTTCTAACTTACTTTTCTTAACTCTCTAGCATGTGCTTTTGCAATTTGTGTTACTTCCCCTGATGCAATTCTTGCAATTTCTTCAATCGTTTGTTCTTCATCTAATTGTTCTATGGTTGTATAGGTTTTATCATCCTTAATTTTTTTACTAATATAATAGTTATAATCTCCTTTTGCTGCAATAGAAGGTAAATGTGTAATACAAATTACTTGATGTTTCTTACTAATTTCTTTCATTTTTTCCCCTACCGCTTTAGATGCTTTTCCACTAATTCCAGTATCAATTTCATCAAAAATTAAAGTTTCTACTTGGTCTGCATCTGCTAAAACATGCTTAATTGCTAGCATAATTCTTGCCATTTCTCCTCCTGATGCGATTTTAGCAAGTGGCTTTGTTTCTTCTCCTTGGTTGGTGCAAATCATAAACTCTATTTTTTCTAATCCTGATGGATAAAAATGATTGCTTAAGTTACTTTCTACTGTAAAAGTCGCATTTGGCATTTCTAATTCTTTTAATTCTTGATTGATTTTATTTTCTAATATTCTACTATATTTTTCTCTAAGAGCCTTCATTTTCATACCTATTTGCCTCATCTCTTCTTCTAATTGCTCTATTTGGACTTTTAATTTTTTATGATATTCTTCTAGGTTTTCAATTTTATGAATTTCTTCTTCTAATTTTTCTCCATATTCTAAAATTTCTTGTATTGTATTTCCATATTTTCTTTTTAAACCATAAATGAAATCTAATCTTGCTTCTATTTTATCTCTTTCACCTTGGTCAAAGTCCACTTCTTCTTGTAAATCACGAATATCTCGTCCTAGTTCTTGTATATCATAATAACTATTTTTTAGGGTACTTAATTTATCACTATATTCCCTTCCACAATCTTGTATTTTTTCTAAAGCTCGAATTGCATTACTAATAGCACTAATGGCTTGTTCATTTAATTCATAATCCATTTGCGTTAAATTTTCTTTTAACTTTTCTACATTTTGCATTTTTTTATGTTTTTCTTCTAATTGTGTTTCTTCTTCTTTTTTTAGTTTAGCTTGTTTAATTTCGTTTAATTGATAATGTAATAAATCTAACTTTCTTTCTTTTTCCTTCTCTTCACCATAAGTGTTTTTAAGTTCTTGTTTCATTGCTTGATATTGTGTTAATTTAGTTTGATATTTTTTCAAAAGTTCTACAATTTCTGATCCGATAAAACGGTCTAAATAATGAATATGTTCTGTTTGTTCTAAAATAAGTTGACTATCATGTTGGCCGTGAATATCTAGTAATTGATTCATGAATTCTTTTAGTTGACTCACTGTTACAAGCCTTCCATTGATTTTGCAGGAATTTCTACCACTGCTATGAATTTCTCTAGATACAATGATGTTTCCATCCATTGCATTTTCATTTTGTTCTACATAAAAGTTAGCTTCTACAAAAGAAAATTGTTCCCCTTTTCGAATCATTTCTTTTGAGAACCTTCCTCCTGCTAAAATATTAAGTGCACCAATTAATAAGGTTTTGCCTGCACCTGTTTCTCCTGTTAATACATTAAACCCTTCATTAAAATCAATTGATACATCATCAATGATTCCTACATTTTTTATGTGTAATGTTGTAACCATAATAGCCTCCTTTTTGCAAATTTTTGTTTGAATATTGTTATTATATACCAAATTTTTGTTTTGTCAACTTTTTTTATGATTTTTTTATTTTTCCTTAATTATTTTTTTGTTGCATTTTATGAAATTTTACAAAAGTTAAAATATGTGATATAATAATGGTATTAGAGGATAACTCTAAAGTTTATTAAAGGAGTGTAAGACATGTACGACTATGACATCAATGAACGGTTCAACAGAAGGTTGGACAAAGTCTTATGTTTCATTAACATAGGACTGGCTGTTCTTGTTGGAGGCTTTGGAATTTTTTGCTTAGTGATGATGTTCTTAGAGCCTTTTCTCCGTTAGGAAAGATGAATTTCTTCCTAAACAGACAACACCAAATCTTGCTTAATGATTTGGTACAAAGGGTGAGAAATCACTCTTTGTTTTTTTCGCCAAAAGAATCGACCTTTTACAGTCGATTCTTTTATTTTGCAAAATGTAATTATTTGATATCGTTTTTGGTGACCCCTACGGGAATCGAACCCATGATTCAGCCTTGAGAGGGCTGCGTCTTAACCGCTTGACCAAGGGGCCTTAAATTGACTACTTTATTAATATACCATACATCCCATAGTTTCGTCAATTATTTTTTGCCTTTTTGTTTAAAATCCTATTATTTACTTTTTGCATTTTTCTAAAAGCTCTTCTAGTCTTTGTTCTTGCTTGGTTAAATATAAATAGCCAATTAATGCTTCAAAGGCAGTGGCGTACATATAATCTTGCATACTTGCATTTTTAGCAATGTGATGTGTCTTCGTATTCCTCCCTCTACGAACAATTTCTTTTTCTTCTTGCGTTAGCTGTGTTTCTAGTTTTTTTAAAATCTCTGCTTGTGCAGATGCTTTCACATAGCTAATTGCTTCTTTATGCAATTGATGTGGTTTTAAGTTCCTATTGGCAATTAAATAATTGCGAATGTATAATTCATATACACCATCTCCAATATATGCCCATGTTATAGGCGACATTTGATTTACTTCCTGTATGGTTTTATTACAATAAAATAATTGAAACTCTTTCTCCATTTATTTTTCCTCTACTTTTTCCAAGGTAATTTTTCCTAATTTTCCGCTTCTAAAATCGTCTAATAGAATCATCGCTACTCTTTCATAATTAATTTCTCCTTTAGAGATGAGTGCTCCTCTTTTCTTACCAATTAACTCCATTAGCTTTACTATTTTTTCATTTTTCGTTGTTTCATGGTTTGAAAAAATATGAGACCATTCTTTTTCTTGCAATTGATATCTTTGCATTAAATTGACCTTGTCATCTTTTACAAGTAATCTTAAAAGCTGATAACTTACCTCTGTAATTTCCAAAACATCATCTTTAATCGTTCCTGTATAGGCTAAATACATAGCATTTTTTTCATTTAATTTTGGCCATAATACCCCTGGTGTATCTAATAACTCAATTTTATTTCCTATTTTCGTCCATTGCTTTTGTCTGGTTACTCCTGGCTTATTTCCTACTTGTGCAATATTTTTCTTGACTAGTCGATTGATGAATGAAGATTTTCCTACATTTGGAATTCCCAGTATCATTACTCTAATTGATTTTCCCACTCTCCCTTTAAGATCATAATAACTCTTATCATAAATAGTTTCTATGGCTTTAATGACTTCTGGTATTCCTTTTCCTGTTACAGAATCTACTAATACTGCTGGTATTTGTTTTTTCTTAAAATACTGTACCCATTTTGTATTTTCTTCTTGATCGGATAGATCTGATTTATTTAAAACAACTAATCTTTTTTTGTTTTGGATCATTTTCCCAATATCTGGATTTTGACTTGAAATTGGTATTCTAGCATCTAGTACTTCTATACTTAAATCTATCAATTTTAAGTCTTCCATTATTTGCTTTTTGGTTTTTGCCATGTGACCTGGGTACCAGTTGATATTCATTTTATTTTCGTTCATTTTATCTTTCCTATCTTAATAAACACTTACTTTCCATTATTACAGGGTTCTGTATTGATTTTTATCTGCTCTATCATCTAATTTTCTATCAAATTTTTCATTTTTATAAAACCAGTCTGTTTGTTTATCTACTGGATGTGCTTTTCTATTTTTATCTAATAACACATCAAAAAATGCTGCAACTGGTATTGCAATTCCGATTAAGGCAACTAGTAAAGACATGGAATTATTCAAAGTGGTTTCTCCATTTAACATTGGAATAATATTTTGATATAAATAAATTCCATAATATAATCCATGTGCTAGTAAGTAAATGATAACTGGTAATAATTTTCTTGTAATAATAAAGCAAATACAAATAATTGTAATAAATAATAAAGCTATTTCCATAGTTAAATCCATTGGTGGAGCTACAAATTCTGTTCCCATAGAATATAGTACAGTTGCAACTACTCGAAATCCCCAAAACATGAATGCAAATATGGCAATTAGCCAACTAGATAAATTTTTCATTTGTTTCCTCCTAAAATTAAAATCTAAATTTATTGTAACATAATTATCAGTAAAATTTCAAGACAAAAAACAGACTACTTGCTTTTTTAGTCAAATAATCTGTTTTTTTCTTACATTTTCTGATTTTTAATTAGTCTACAAAGTTAAATTCGTCTTCGAATTTGTCTTTAAAAATTTCAAAAACTTTATTTAATACTTCTTCATCTTCTACACTTACATAAGATTCCTCATCTTCTGATTCTGTATCTTCTAATTTAAGAATCACTACTTCGCCAGCTTCTTCGCTGTCTTCCTCTTCTACTGGTAAAAGAACAACATATTCTTCTCCTTCATATTCAATCAAATCTAAGAATTCAAATTCTACTTCATTTCCTTCTTCATCATTAAGAACTAAAATATTATCTAGCTCTTCTCCTTCTCTTACATCTTCATCCATTTTCATTTTCTCCTTTCGTTTAAAAAACTCCATTATTTTATTACTTTATAAAATTGTATTGCTACAATGTTAATATCTAAGATTAGTATTTGCATTTTTAAAAAAACTATGCAGAGGTTATTTTAAGTGTTTCCATTTTTCTGCTTGTTCATATAGGTTTCTAAAATATAGACAGCTGAAATAGTATCTACAATTTGTTTTTTCTTATTTTTATCAATATTTAAATAATTCATTGTTTTATGGGCTGCAACAGTGGTTAATCTTTCATCAATCGTTTCTACTAAAACCTTAGGAAATTTACATCTTAATTTATGAATAAATTTTTCAGTTACTTCCACTCTTTGCGTTTTACTTCCATCCATATTAATTGGCATGCCAATTACAACAACATCAATTGGATACTGTTTTAAAATTTCTTCTAAACGTTTTAATACCAATTTATCATTTCCATGATGATTCACTGTTTCTAAGCCTTGAGAAGTAATGCCAAGTTCGTCTGTAATGGCAAGTCCCACTCTGCTGTCCCCATAATCAATTCCTAATTTGCGCATAGTTAATCATCCAATCCAATATAGTTTTTTACCATTTTTTCTAAAAGTTCATCTCTTTCTACTTGTCTAATTAAATTTCTAGCATCATTATGACTAGTGATATAAGTTGGGTCGCCTGATAAAATATATCCTACAATTTGGTTAATTGGATTATATCCTTTTTCCTCTAATGCATGATATACATCTTTCAAAATTTGTCTTGCCTTTACATTTTTATCTTTTTCCACTTTGAAACTAACGGTTTCATCAGATATCATATTCATTCCTCCTATAAATAATTAATAGTATTTTCGCTTTTAGGGGCATTATCTAAATATTCTTCTAGTTTTTTAGTAAGCCCTTCTAAAGCGGTTCCTTTATAATAGGTAGATACTACCATATTTAACTTTGGTTTTGCATATTCTTCTAGTGGTTCTTCTCCTTGTACAAACTCAACTTCAATTGCTTCTACTTTTTCTTTTATTTCTTTTAAGAAACCTATTACAGATTCTGCATCAATTCCAGAAAATACAATTGCAAATTTAGGTCCCATATATCTTACAAAAACATACTGTTTTGCTAAGTTTTGTTTTACTACTTGACTAACATTGGTAATGATTTCATTTCCAGTTTGTCTGCTAAATTTTTCATTGATTTCTTCTAAATTGGTAATTCTAAATAAACACACTGTTGAAATCGTATATTGATCGATTATTTTTTTGCCTTCTCCGTATAAGTATTCTTCTGATTTTAGGTTACTAAATTCATCGTCTCTTACAATATTTTCAATCACTTGTTGTCTTTCTACGGTTTTTAATACAGATACAATATTATTCTTAATAACTTCCAAAATAGTAGTATCTAATTTGTCAAATTCATGTGGTCTACTTCCTTCAATAATCCAATACCCAATATATACATTTTCAATATAAAGTGGATAAAATATCGCTGACTTTGCCCTTCCAAATTCCATTTTTTGATAAGGAAGCCTTTCTCCTTCTTTTTCAATCGTAATATATTTTGGTGTTGCAGTTTGAATACTGTCTTTAAAAATTTCTTCATTTTGTAAGTTTCTTAAAGTATCCCAATGTTTTTCTTCTACATTAGAGGCTTTTACAACATAATCGGTTCCATTATATACAACAATAGTAGAATATTTAATTTGATATCTTTCAATTAAAATTTCGTTAATTTTTCTAATTTTTTCATCAACTGAGGTAACTTCACTAATGGTATCCATAAAATCTTGTAATACATTTAAACTGGCTATTTTTTGGTTTAAATTTTGAAAGTTTTGAATTTTTTTATTGATTGATATATTATATAGGGTTAATAGTCCTATAATTAGTACTAATATCAAAATTACTACGATTATCAAAAAATCACCTCTTTTTATAGTTCATAATTATTTTTCATTTTATTTAATGTATTGTTCATACTACTAGAAAAATTGTTTCTTGTTTGATAGTTGTTATAGCCACCTAATTTTGTACTTTTTTGATTAATTAAAGGATATACTGTATCTGCTAATCTTGATAATGTTTCCATAAAGTTTTTTGTATAACCATTCAAAGTAATTTTACAATTAATTAATCCTTCTAGATATTTTGAATAAGTTTGTTCTTCAAATGGAATTACACAATATGGTACAGAATCTTTGTTAAATAATTCTGTCATAAATGACATGGCTGGATCATTATAATATGCCATTCCACCAATAATTGTTTTTTCTGATATACTTCTTAGCTTTACCACTTTATTTAAAACAATTCTGATTTTTTCTGGATTTAATGCATTTTTTGCTTTTAAATTTCTTAAAAATGCTGTTAGTGGTTGAATTGTTAATACATCTAAACTTTGTACTAAATAAAGTTCTTGTGCCTCTTTAAAATAGCCATAATTTGTTTCAAAATCACAATCTAAAATTACTAAAGAGTAATTTTGAATTAAAGTTTGTAAAATGTTAGTATAGTCTTGAATGTCTTGATTTTCCCCTGGAACAGTTGTATATACTGTTAAATTTTTATGTACTTGAATTCCATTTGCATTTCCTCTTCTTAAATTCTCAATACAAGAATATGCAGTTTGTCTTAAAGATTCTTCATTTTCTGTATAGATATAGTATGCATTTTTATTTTGTGTCAAATCCAAAATAGCAGTGTTAATTCCTCTTTGTGAAAGAATTT
The DNA here is from genome assembly GCA_944393435.1 of uncultured Clostridia bacterium. GTDB lineage: Bacteria > Bacillota > Clostridia > TANB77 > CAG-508 > CAG-273. The sequence goes on along the minus strand of CALYAE010000064.1, from coordinate 23,616 downwards.
CTGCAACATTATTTACTAAAAATGAGGTTCCATTTTTAGATGTTCCAACAAATGTTACTACTTTTTTATCTTGTGTTAGTAAACCACTTAAGTCTGCATGAGAAAACTCATGTTTTTGAGTATTTTCTATTGCTGTTTGCTGTTTTCCTAAGATTGGTGCACCTAGATTTTGCTGTGGTCTTTGGATTGGTTCACCTAAACTCTGTTGTGACTCTAACATTTGTCCAGCTAAATTTTGCTCTGGTTCTTGATAAGCTGGTACCTCCATAACTGGTTCTTCTTTCATTTCTCCTAAAGTAGGCTCTTCCATATACAAAGTTTCATCATCTAGCCCTGGTAAAATCATATCTTCTTTTTCTTGTTTATTTTCTATGATTGGTTCTTGTTCTTCTACTTGCTGTTTTTTAGGTCTACCTCTTCCTTTTTTAGGTTGTGTATTTTCTGTTTGCTCTTCTGGTTTTATTTTTTTAGGTCTACCCCTTCTTTTTGGTGCTACTACTTCTTCTTTTACTTCTGGCTTTTCTATTGCTGTGGGTACTTGCTCTACTAGTTCATCATCATCTAGTCCTGGAAGTACCATGTCTAGAGGCTCTTGCTGCACTTTTTTTACATTAGCAGAATTAATTGCTGATGGAATAACTACTGGCTGTGTTAATTTATTTTGCTGAATATTTTTCTGAATAAAATCTAACTCTGGTTCACTGTTTTTATTTTTAGGCTCATTTTTAGTTTTAGCTGGTTTTGCAAAAGTATTTTTTTTCTCATAATCATTATAATTTGTTGGTGGTTTTTGTGAAAGTTTAGGAGTTGCTCTTCCCAAAGAAACTACTTGTTGATAAACTGGACTATTAGCTTCTAAAACTGCTCTTACATTTAAAGGTAGGCATTTTGCAATTAACCTTAATTGTGCCTCATTATATTGGCTTGCAATATGATCAAAACTTTCTACATATTTTTGCTCATTAGAACCTAATTTTTTATAATGATTTAAAATATTTTGAATTTCAACTTCACTAACATCCCCTGCATTTTCCACCTTATAGTCCACATCTTCTGAATCAATTTTATAATATGCTTTTGCTTCTTTTTTGGTACGTGGTCTTGCTAGCAATTCACAAACATTGGTAATACTTCTATCTTTTCCAATTAAAGCATTATAAACTCCTATTCCAAATAATTTGACTAGTAATGGTTCTGATTTCGTTCTTCTATCGGTGCAAATTAAAATAATAGGGATGTCATTTCCTGATTCATTTGTAGCTTCATCACTAATATCATCCATTTTTTCAAAAATAAATCGATCAATTTCCGCATAATTATTATTGGAAAATGATTGTAAATCTTCGCTGATAACAATTCTATCATACGTTTTGTCTCTTTGTAACTCTTTAACAATTGCATTAAAATAATAGACATTTTTAACTGAGATAATTTCTTTATATTCTTGTTGATATTTTTTAATAATTGACTCAGAAATGTTTTCATTATTAACTGCAAATAAAACTTTCATTTGTTTTAACCCCTCCAACCTCTAACAACAATTGCAAAAATTAATGGTAGTACTTGGCAAATTACCATAACTGTGATGATTCCAACCATAACTCCAAAACCTTTATTTTGCACATCTAGTTTTCTAATTCCTATTACATAACGATAAATTGCTGCAATCACAATTCCTACAAATCCAAAAGGAATACTATAAATTCTAACAATATTTAAAAGATATGCTGCAAATCCGTAAGTATCATTTCCGTAGGCTGCTTGATAATCTTCTAATGTTTTTAGTGCTTTATCTTTTAATTCTACTAAATTTGTGGTTACTGTATTAGAAGTCAACACATTTTCTTGCTGTGTATCACTTGTCCCATATACCACTGAAACTGTACTAAATAAAACTAAGAAAATAAATAAAATTGCGATTACTTTTTTCATGAATCTATTTGCCCCTTCCTATATTTCATTGATTGCTATTTTTTCACTTCCTATATCATACAATAAAGTCATCAAAATAGCAAGAAAATTTGTGTAATTTTTTAAAGAAAAATACACCTACAAATGTGTTTTTTGATTTGTTTGACATTTGAGGTGTATTTTTTATGTTTCTTTTAAAGAACTCTTATTTTCCAGTAAATTTTTGAATTTCTGAATATTCTCCACATACTAATCTTCCATTTACATATTTATAAGCTCTAACTCTTGCTGTATAGAAAGCATTTTTTCTTTGTAATCCAGAAATCGCTCTACTAGTTGTGTACACAGTAAATTTCGTGCTTCCTCCAAGTCCTGGTACTGTAAAATCAATTTCATATTTTACAGCTCCAGTTACTTTAGACCAAGATAAATATACTGTGTCCCCTACTACATTTGCCACAACATTTTTTACAGTTGGTACATTCACATTTCCCTCATTTGGATTATAGCTTTCTGTTTTGAATCTTTTTACATCAGAATAGTTTTTACTGTAAACTTTTTGTCCGTTTATATAACAAAATGCTCTTACTTTTACTTTATAATTTGTTTCATAATCTAAGCTATATAAAATTGCCGAATTACCAATGGTTACATCACAATCTTTTTGGTAAGATCCATTTTTGCGTGATACATAAACTTCATAACCATCTGCATTATCTACTGGCCACCAAACTAAACTTGCTTCATTCCTATTTTGTACTTTTACACTTAAGTTAGTAACTTTATCAAGGGAAGAAGTAGTAGTATTTTGCCTTAAAGTTGCAAATGTAATTGCTGAAGATGGTGTGCCTTCTACTCTTGTTCCATTTATTACTTGATATGGTACTACTTTTAATCGATAAGTTTTATTATATGGTAAACCAGTTAAAGTTGTAACAGTAGATGTAGTTGTTTTTTCTAACTGGTAATTGTTATAACCTTTTTCAGTAAGATAAATACGATATCCATCTGCGTAAGCTACTTTGTTCCAACTTAGTGTCACATAATTATTACTACTAATGTTGGTCACTTGCACATTTCTAGGAGCTGATAAATTTACCTCTTCTTCCTCTGTTCTAAAAGATCTGGTAGTAGAATCTGCTCCATAAAGGATGCCATTTTTTGTATTTTTGTAAGCTGTTACTTTTACCCTATAAGAAGTATCATATTGTAGAGATATGGTTGCACTTGTTCTAGTATATTTTTGCTGATAAGCATATCCTCCATCTGTCCTAATAATATAAACTTGATATCCGTCTGCATCATCTACTTCTGACCAACTAATAGAAACTTTTCTTCCATCTATTTCATCTATACTCAAACCTTTTACTTGTGCTGGTTTTTGAATTTCTTCTTCTAAGTCTTCATATTTGTCTAAATCAATAGTTAATTTTTTGGTTGTTGAAAAATCTCCGTAGCTTAATTTACCTGAAGATAATTTTTCATAAGCTCTTACTTTAAACTCATAAGTTTTTCCATCTTGGAATCCCATAATAATAGCTTGATTACTTGCTACTGATCCAAGATTAAAAAATCCTGTATTAGCAATATTAACATATACTTCATATCCATCTGCATAAGAAACTTTAGACCAGTTTAAACTAACATTGCCCCCATTTTGGACTGCTGTTAGATTTTTTACTTGACTTAAGGTCGTTTCTGACTCTTCTTGTGAATTGATGTTGATTACATCAGAAAAGCTGCCTGTTACTTTGCTGCCATTAGAGTCTTTTTCATAAGCTCTTATTTTAATAGAATAAGATTTATCTTTTTGAAATCCTATAACAGTTGCTTGTTCTCCTAAAACTGAGCCAATATATTCATAACTTCTTCCTGAGGTACTAATAAAAACGTCATACCCATCTGCACCTGATACATAAGACCAAGTAAAATATCCTACGTTATCCTGCATGTTTGCTTTTAGATTGTAAACTTTTCCTGGTGTTGCTGCTTGCATAGTTGTCGTCATCATTAGTAATAGTAAAAATACTAGCGTAATAATCACTGCAATATTTTTTTTGCAAATCATGATTATCATCCCCCTTTCCCACCGATATTTTACCATTTTTTATGTTTACTGTCAAGGTTTGCCAAAAATTTGGTTTGTACTTTTATTCATTTTTTTTAAAACTGCTAAATTTCTAATAATTTTGCATTTTCTGAGCCCACAATTTCTTGAAATTGTAGCAAAATTTCTGGTGTCATATAAATTCCTCCAGCCTGATCAATTTTATCTCCATTTTTAATTTGCAAAGAAATATTATTTTTATCTCCTGCAAAAAAGCGAATAGCTCCTCTTAACCTTTGTTTAATTGATTCTTCTAAGCTGGTAATATCTAATTCAAAAACTTTCTTTTTCTCTTCTACAAATTCTTTGATTTGTTTTGCTACAATTTTTGGCTCTTCATCTTCTCTTAAACTTAATCTACCTTCTACTAAAACTATATTCTCATTCATTAGTAAATTAGAACAATCTTTATAGCAACTTTCGAACACTATAATTTCTGCCTGTCCATACAAATCTTCTACTGTAACAAATGCCATCATTGTATTATTTTTGGTATATTTCTTTTTGATTGATGTAATGATTCCTGCATATAGCACCGTTTGACCATCTCGAAATTCTTCTTGCATTTGCACTTGCTGCTCTTCTTGACCATCTTCCTCTGAATTCTTAGTACTTAACTGTCTTAATAAATAAGTATTAATAGTCACTTTTGCTTCAATTTGTGCTCTTAAATGTTCCAAAGGATGTCCTGAAATATAAAGACCTAACATTTCTTTTTCCATGGACAAAAGTTCTTTTTGGGTATATTCAGGAAGAACCGTATAATGATATTTCATTTCTTTTATGTTTTGTGTTTGCAAACCTTCTCCACCTAAATCAAACATAGAAACTTGTCCATCAAAACTTTTCTTACTAGCATCTGCAATCGTATCTATAATTCCTTCAAAAGATGCCATTAATGTTTTTCTATTTTGCCCTAGTCCTTCAAAAGCACCAGCTTTAATTAAACTTTCAATGCATTTTTTATTGACTTGCGAATTTTGAATTCTTTCGCAAAAATCGCTAAAGTCTTTAAATTCTCCATTTTCTTGTCTTTGTTTTACGATTTCATCCACTGCCGTGGTTCCTACATTTTTTATACTTCCGAAGTCCAAAACGAATTTGATTTTTATCAACTGTAAACTTAGTTTGGCTTTTATTAATATCTGGCTTTAAAATTTCAATACCAAGTCTTTTGCATTCTTCAATATAACCTGGAATTTTATCTAAATTTCCTAAAAAACTATTTAACATAGCTGCCATAAACTCAGCTGGATAATAGGCTTTTAAGTAAGCCGTTTGATAAGATACTACTGCATAAGCTGCTGCATGGGACTTATTAAAAGCATATTTGGCAAACTCTGCCATTTCATCAAAAATTTTATTAGCAGACTGTTCATCAATCCCATTTCTTACACAACCTGGCACTACTACATTTCCATTTTCATCTACTTGACCATGAATGAAAATTTCTCTTTCTTTTGCCATGACATCTAATTTTTTCTTACCCATAGCACGTCTTACTAGGTCAGCTCTTCCTAGTGAGTAACCTGCTAAGTCTCTTACAATTTGCATTACTTGTTCTTGATAAACCATACATCCATAAGTAACTTGTAAAATTGGTTTTAATGCTGGGTGTGTATATACGGCATGTTCAGGATCTCATTTATTAGCAATATATCTTGGAATTTGATCCATAGGCCCTGGACGATATAAAGAAACACCAGCAATAATATCTTCTAAACAATCTGGTTTTAATTCTTTCATAAAATTTGTCATACCTTGACTCTCAAATTGGAAGATACCAACAGATTTTCCATTTTGCCATAATTGATATACTTTAGGATCATTCATTTTCTCGTCAAAATGAACCTCTATTCCTTGATTTGCTTTTACCAAATCAATGGTATCTTGAATAACCGTTAGGGTACGAAGTCCTAAGAAATCCATTTTAAGAAGACCCAATTCTTCTAAAGTCGTCATAATGTATTGGGTAGAAATAGCATCATCTCTTACATAGAGCGGAACATAGTTTACAACAGGCTCTTTTGTAATAACAATACCACAAGCATGAGTGGAAGCCTGTCTTGGCATACCTTCTAAAGCCATTGCAATATTTAATAGATTTTTTACTTGTTCATCTGTCTCATAGAGCTCCTGAAATTCTCTATTTTGTTCTAATGCTTTTTTAATCGTAATATGTAATTCATTTGGCACCATTTTCGCAAGTTTATCTGCTTCTGCATAAGGAAGATCTAGTACTCTTGCTACATCACGAATTACCATCCTTGCAGACATGGTTCCAAAAGTAATAATCTGAGAAACATGATCTTTTCCATATTTTCTTTCTACATACTCAATTACTTGGTCTCTTTTTTCGTAGCAAAAGTCCACATCAAAATCAGGCATACTGATTCTTTCTGGGTTTAAAAAACGTTCGAAAATAAGACCATAAGCAATTGGATCAATATCTGTTATTCCAATGGCATAAGCAACAAGGGAACCCGCACCCGAACCACGCCCGAGGTCCTACTGGAATATGATGTGTTTTTGCATAATAAATATAATCCCAAACAATTAAGAAATAATCTACATATCCCATTTTATCAATTACGCTAAGTTCATAATCAGCCCTCTGCTTTAGCTCTTTTGTTAGCTTTTCACCATATCTTTGCTTTAAGCCATCTTCGGTAAGTTTTGCTAAATAGTCATAGTGAGTTTTAAATTCCTTTGGCACATCATAGTTTGGCAAAATCGTATGTCCAAATTCAAATTCCACATTACATTTTTCAGCAATTTTAACTGTATTTTCAATAGCATCTGGTACATTTCTAAAATACTCTATCATTTCTTCAGGAGATTTTACATATAATTCTTCTGTTTCAAAACGCATCCTATCTGCATCAGACATACGCTTACCAGTTTGAATACACAAAAGAACTTCATGATTATAGGCATCTTCTTTTTTTAGATAGTGTGCATCATTTGTAGCAACTAGAGGAATATCTAATTGTCTAGATAATTCAATTAATTTTTGATTTGCTAAAATTTGTTGTTTGATACCATTATTTTGAATTTCCAAATAGTAGTCTTCCCCAAAAATACTTTTATACCAAAGTGCTACTTGTTTTGCCTTTTCCATATCATCTTCTAGTATCGCTTGATTTACTTCTCCTGCCAAACAAGCACTACAACAAATTAACCCTTCATGATATTGCTTTAATACTTCATGATCAATACGAGGTTTATAATAAAAACCTTCTGTATAACCAATGGAAACTAATTTTGCTAAGTTTTTATACCCTTCATTATTTTTGGCAAGCAAAATCAAATGGCTGTATTTACTATCTAAATTTGGATCTTTATCATGTCTTGATCGATTTGCCACATATACCTCACAACCTATAATTGGCTTTATTCCATTTGCTTTGCATGCTTTATAAAAATCAATTGCACCAAACATAACGCCATGATCTGTAATGGCCATTGCGTCCATGCCAAGCTCTTTTGCTCTTACTGGTAAATCTTTGATTCTGTTTGCACCATCTAACAGACTGAATTCACTGTGTACGTGTAAATGTACAAAATTTGACATTTTTCTACTTCCTTTCTGTGATTTGTGTCACTATTGGGACAAGCTGGCATTCCCAGTTTGCATTTGCTAAACATAACTCCACTTTATCAACTTTTCTCCCCAATGCTTGTTCTAATGCTTTTTGATAAATGGCTAACTGCACTCTATATTTTTGTATGATTTTTTCTTTTTCCTTTTCTATATTTTCTTTTACTATGTAATCTGTTTTAAAATCCACTATTACTAAATGATCATTTTGATCAATATAATATAAATCAATAATTCCTTGCACTAAGATATTCTTTTCTGAACTAGCTTGTTTGGCTTCTTGTATTAGTTCTTTGGCAGGCAAACTAATATAAAAAGGTTGTTCTTTATGAATTTCTTTTGCTTTTTTCAGGTCTTGAAATAAGTCTGATTTTGTATAACGATATAACATCTCTAAGTCAATTGCATCTTTTTCTTCTTTTGTAATAATTTGCCTTAAGTTTAAATCTTCTACTAAAGTTTTGATATCTTCTAAAGTATATTCTTTACTTTCCTCTAATTTTTGGATACATAGATGCATTAAAGTTCCTTTTTGAGCACTTGTAATTGTACTTTTTTTCTGCATAAATTTTGGCATGATCTCTTTAGAATTTTGACTGTCAGCTAATTTCATAAGTTCTTGTTTGATATTTGTAACAGAAGTTTTCGTTGGAAGGTGCGTATCTACTTCATATAGATATTGCCAAGATAATATTTGTTGTAAGTCTTGCTCCATTTTTTCTTTTTCTTGTTTAGAAAGGCTATTTAATTGTTCCTCTAATTTTCCTAATACATCTTGTTTTTCTTCTTGTTCCTGCAAATGCAAATTTTCTAACAATTCTTTTTTAGGATAACTACTTAAGCTCATAATAGTGTCAATCTGCTTTTCTTCTCCTTTTAGAAAAATTCTTTTTTGTTTTCCTAAAAGATAGGCATAAAGTAGCCAATCTAAATAGGATTTTCCTTTTCTAATAAGTTTATCATCTAATTTTATACTTTCTTCATCATCTAAATAGAGTTCTAATTCTTGTTTTTTCTTATTCAGCTCTTTTTCTAAATCTTTGCTTCTTCCTGTAATAAATAGTTTTTCTTTTGCTCTTGTTAGAGCAACATATAAAATACGTTCTTCTTCTGATAACGTTTCTTGTTTCATTTGTAATTTAATTGCTTCTTTTGCTAAAGTCGGATACTTAATACGTCTTTTAACATCTATTAAGGTAGGGCCAAATCCCATATCTTGATGTAATAAAATGCTTTCGTTTAAATCTTTTAAATTAAACCTTTTTTGACTGTTACATAAAAATACAACAGGGAATTCTAACCCTTTACTTTTATGAATGCTCATAATGCGGACAACATCTTCGTTTTCTCCAATTAATTTACTAGGTGCTAAATCTCCATTTTGTGATTTTAATTTTTCAATGAAGTGGATAAAGTGAAAAAGCCCTTTATAACTTGCACTTTCATATTGTTTTGCTTTTTCAAATAAGGTTTTTAAATTTGCCTGCCTCATTCCACCATTTGGCAAAAGTGCTACATATTGATAATAGCCTGTCTGTATATAAATTTGCCAAATTAATTCATCTAAAGCAAGATATTGTTTTTGCTTGTTCCATTGATCTAATTTAGAAAATAGAGCTTCTATTTTTTCTTTTAAGGCTCCTTGTGTACAAAGCCTAGCTTTTACCAATGCCTCATAAAAATTACAGTTTCTATCTACCAATCGAATCTTAATTAAATCATTATCTGTAAAGTTTCCAATCATCGACCTTAAAACTACTACTAAAGGAATTTCTTGTAGTGGATTATCTAAAATCTTTAAAACAGATAAGATCGTTTGTATTTCTACGGTATCTAAATAAGAGCCTGCTGTATCGCTATAAACTGGTATTTCTAAGTCTGTTAATTCTTTTTCATAGATTGGTGCTAAGTTTGAGGTTGCTCTTAACAAAATTACAATATCTTTTGCTTGAATTTGTCTATATCCCATTTTTTTGTCATATACTTGATAGTCACTTTGTAACAGGTTTTGAATTTTTTGAGCTACCATTCTTGCTTCTAGCACTTCATCTTCTACTCTTTCTTCTTCCTCTTCTTCTAAAAGGTTATCTTCTTGCATCTTGTTCTCATTTTCATCTTGAAAAGCAGTAATAGATTCTTCTTGTTTTAAATCAATTAGCAATATTTGTGTGGTTTCAGCAAGAGTATGATTTCCTTCTGGGGCAGGATAGTTTGCTCCATAATTCAAATATTCTTGCTCATTGTAGTCAATACTTCCTAAATTCTTACTCATAATGACTTCAAATACAAAATTGGTAATATCCAAAATATTCTGCCTACTCCTAAAATTACGAAATAGCTGAATTTTCAAATGATCTTCTTCACCTTTTTGTTCTTTTAGCTGATAGGTATGATATTTTTGCAAAAACAAATCTGGTCTTGCTTGTCTAAATTGATAAATACTTTGTTTTACATCTCCTACCATAAAAATATTATTTCCTCGTGAGATGCTAGTTAATATAGCTTCTTGCACTAGGTTACTATCTTGATATTCATCTACTGCAATTTCTACAAACTTTTCTTGATATTTTTTAGCAACTGGATTTACGATATTTTTTTCTTTTTGCTCTTGCACATTTCCTTCTCCTAAAAGGATTTGTAAAGCGAAATGCTCAATATCATTAAAGTCAATACAATTTTTTTCTTTTTTCTTTTTAGCAAAAGACGAAGAAAATTCTAAAACAAGATTTACTAATTTTTGCAGAATTGGATAAATTACCTCAAAGTCTTTTCTAATGCTTTGTGAATTTTGCCCTACCAATTTACAGATATTTTCTTTCACTTTTTTCTTGGCAGCATCTCTTATTTCTTTTGCTTCTTGTTTTAGATCTATTGTTACTTTTTTATCTACCGGCCATTTTCTAAAATTAAGATTTTGAAGGCGAAGATAAGTAGCATCCCAAGAACTAATCCCTTGTATAATTTCTTCTATTGCAATCTTATCTTCTGTGATTACTTGAGTAAATTTTTCTAGTTCTGGAAATCGAAGCATTTGGCTTCTTAGTTTTTCTAGTCTTAAACTAGATTCCTCTAATTCTTCTTTTACATACTTTAAAATTATTTTTCCAAATGAAGTTTCTCCAAAATCTTCCACCATTTCAGAAAAAGTAAACATTTTTAATTTTTCTTGTAACCATTCTTCTGGAAAGGGACTACTTTGGATAAAACGATAAATGCTTAATACTAGCCCTTGTAGAGCCTCATCCCCACGATAGTTAGTATAAGTTTCTAAAAGTTCTATAAAATCGCTATCATTTTCTAAATATTTTTGTTCGAATAAATCATCTAACACATCTTGTTTTAGCAAATCAATCTCAGCAGTATCTGCAATACGAAAATTACTTGGTAAATCAATTTCATAAAAATGATTATGAATCACATCTAAACAAAAAGAGTGAATCGTACAAATACTCGCCTTATTTAATAAAGTAAGTTGCCTTTGCAAATGCACATTTTGAGGGTCTTGCTCTAGCTTTTTGTAAATAGCATCTAGAATTCTTTCTCTCATTTCACTTGCCGCTGCATTGGTAAAAGTTACCACTAACATTTTGTCAATGTCCATTTTTTCATCAATAATTTTATGAATAATACGTTCTACAAGCACAGCAGTTTTACCACTACCTGCGGCAGCAGCTACTAAAATATTGGAACCTTGTTCTTCAATTGCTTGTAATTGCTCTTTGGTCCATTTTACCTCTGGCATATTTTGACTCCCTTTGTCTTTTTTTGCACTTTTATTATATATAAAGTAGAAAGAGTTTTCAATATATTTTTCTTTTTTGTTTTGGAATTTTTATTTAAGAATTAAACTCAAATTTGATTATAAAAATTTTAAGAATTCATCTAATTCAACATTTGCCTGTTCTAAAATACTTTTTAGAGTTCCCTTTGCTATTTCTTGATGCATAGGAATGATATAAACTGTATTGGTTTGTCTATTCTTATATTTTACGTGACTTCCTTTTTGTGAAACTTTTTCGAATCCAAATTTAGCTAGGATTTTAATGATTTTATTAGGTGGCAATACTGGATATTTTGAGCTCATACTGTCACCTCCACAGTTGTAATATATGTTTCTTTTGGCATAATTGGCTCTTCATTTTCGTAATATAATTCTAATGCCTCTTTTAAATTTTTCATAGCTTCTTCTATTGTTACCCCTTGAGAAGCTACATTATTGTCCAAACATTTGGCAATATACCATTTTCCTTCTTTTTGAATAATAACATTATATCTTATATGCATAAATTTTCCCTCCTTTTACAAGTATAACATATCTTTTTTTAATGAAAAAGTACTTTCATTCATTTTTCTTAATTTGTTAAAAATTTTGTCTTTTTTTGACATTTTTTCTTAGAATGAATTTTTGAAAACCTGGTTACAATATTGTTAGGAGGATAAAAAAATGGATGAAAATATTAATTTAACAATTTTATTGGACAGGTGTACAAATGAACACTTTAACAGACAAAAGTAATTCTCATATTGCTGATTTAATGCTACAAGGTAATTTAATGGGAGTAATTGAAGCTCAAAAATTATTAAATCATAATCCTGCAATGGAACAAGAAGTAAAAGATATTTTAAATGAGTTTATTTGTCTACAAAATAACAATATGGAGCAAATGAAAAAATATTTATAAATGAATAAATTTTACCCTAAAACACTTTTCTTTAAAAGGTTTCAGGGCTTTTTTATCCAATATTAAAAAATACTACTAATGCTCCTGCTACGGCAAATAAAAATCCAAAAATCTTAAGTCCCATGGCACCTTCATTTTGATCACCAAAACTAAACATTTTCTTGGTAATCGTTCGTGCATCATAAATACAAATAACACCTATGCAAGCTAAGATTGCTCCGATTATTGTAAATATCATTTGTCCCATTTTCTTTCCTCATTTCTTATCTATTTTTCTAAAAGAATTCTACTGTATACTTACAATCAAAAGAATCGCTTGGCCTTAATGAGATAATATCTGGTTTTTGTGTAAAAACTCCTGATGCATTCATACTGTCGGCAGTAGAATACCATGGCTCGATACAAATAAAAGGCGCCCCTGGTTTTGACCAAATTGCTAAATAAGGAAAACCCGTAAAATCCATTGTAAGTAAGGTTTTACCGCTTTCTTTGTTTTTTAAACTAATTTTATTAGAAGTAATGGATTTCATAATAATTGCATCATTATCAAAAGTGTGTACATTAATTGGAATGATGCGGTTTCCTACCATTGGACTTTTAGCATATTGCGTGGCAATTAATCCATCTACTAAGTATAAAAAGTGAATTTTTTCTTCATCTTCTTCAAATTCTAAGTAATAATTTTCTTCTTTAAGCTGTTTTACATCTATTTGAAATGCAGGATGTCCACCAATTCCAAATGGTAAATTGATAACCCCAGTATTAACCACTTTGTACATGGTAGTTAATTTATTTTCTTCATAACGATAAGTATTATATAATTCAAAGTCATAAGGATATTTTGTTTGTGTATACTTATTGCTTTTTAAGACATAGGAATGAAAATGGTCTAATTTTGTAATTGGTTCAAAGTCTAAATCCCTTGCAAAACCATGTTGCATTAATTCATAAGTTCTTCCTCCAATTAAGGTTTGATTTTTCTTTAATTTTCCTACGATTGGAAATAACACAGGGGAATGCCTTTTCCAGTATACTTTTCCATTTTCGTCTAAGCATCTCTCTCCTTGATGGATTCTTTCTATTCCATTTACTTTAAAGCTAATAAGTTCTCCTCCTTTTTTGGAGGTTAACATTTGGGTATTCATAAGGTTTCTCCTTCCTTGTTTTACATATCTATCATATTGTTTTTTTATGTAAATGTCAAGGGTTTTAGGCAGATATTGTAAAAGAGTATCCACTTGCCTTCTTGACTTTCCTCCTAGAATGTTATATAGTTAGCCTAGATTTCTTATATAAAAGGAGGATTTTTATGCAAAAAACATTTAAAATTTTTATTTTATGTTTTATTATTTTCATGTTATTTTCTTCTATCTGTTTTGCAACTGATAATTCCCTTACTCTTGTTGATCCGGGTAATTCACAAGAAGGAAATAACCAAGACTCAGTTACAATTTTCAATACGGATTTATATTTGTATAATACAGATGTAACAATTGACAAACCTGTGAATGGTAATGTATTTGTTTACGGTAATACTGTAACCATAAAAGAGCAAATCGAAGGCGATTTATTTGTACTTGCTCAAAATCTAGTCGTTGAAGAAACCGCTTCTATTTCCAATAATATCTTTGCTTATGCAAATCAAATAGTAGTAAAAGGTAGTGTAAATGATATTTATGCATTTGGTCAAAATTTTGTACTAGAATCTACGGGAACAATTACTAGAGATGTAAAACTTTATTGTAGTCAAGTTACATTAAAAGGTAATATCCAAAAAGATGCTTATATTGCAGCTGGTCTTATTAATTTTGAGGAAAATGCCCAAAATGTAATTAGTGGAAATCTACATTATAGTGCTTCTAACCAAATGCAAATTCCTGAAGGAGCAGTATCTGGAGAAATTAAATTTACCCAAATCAACAATACTTTATCAACAGAGCAAATTATTTCTAGCTATATTTCTAGCTTTGTCAATATGTTATTTTATAGCTTGGTAGTTGTTTTATTATTTACTTTCTTTAGTACTAAATGGATTTCTAAAACAACTTACTGCTTAACGAAACGTCCATTTATCACAGCTGGAATTGGAATTTTAAGTTTTGTCTTAGTTCCTGTGATTGCACTTGTTTTACTAATATCTGGATTTTTAAGCTATGTTGGTATTGCTTTATTAGCAGTTTATATACTTGCTATTTCTATTACCATTTCTATTCTTGGTATGGCAATTGGAAATTATTTTGTAAGTAAACTAAAAAATAAAAGCAAAACCAAATCTATTTTACTTAGTCTTACAAGTGTCACAGTATTATGGATTTTACAACAAATTCCTGTCATTGGCGGATACCTTTCTTTATTTACCTATGTAGTCGGATTTGGTATTTTTGTATTTGCCTTTTTCACCAAAAAAGAAGTTTCACTTTAAGATTTTAGAAAAGAGTTTTAAAATTCTAAAAAATATAATGATTCTTGCGCCTTGTTGCCCCGCAGATAAATCTGCTCCATTCGCGCTTCGCTTGGTCGCTACGCGGCGCTTACGAATCATTATATTTTTTAGAATTATATCTATACTTTTAATTCTTTTACTGTTTTTTCATAATCTTCAGAGTTTAAAATGCCATTTCCTGAAACAAGAATATCTGCTCCTGCTTGTTTTAAAACTTCCGCATTTTTTAGCTGAATTCCTCCATCTACTTCAATCTGTGTTTCTAGAGCATTTTCTTCTATATATTTTTTCAAGTTTTCTATTTTTGAAATGGTACTTTCTATTAATTTTTGTCCACCTTCTCCTGGTTCTACTGTCATGACTAATATTAGATGAATATATGGTAAATATTCATAAAGCTCTTGCAAAGCAGTATCTGGCTTTATACTAATTCCTACTCTACAATGATTTTCTTTAATCAATGTAATCCATTCCATTACTTCTTGTTTATTTTTTGCAGCTTCTAGATGAAAAGTGATGATATTTGGTTCAAACACAGAAAAACTAGTAATATAGCTTTTCACATCTTTTACCATTAAATGAACATCTAAGGGTATAGTTGAAATACTACTTAAGTATTCGCAATACTCTAGCATTTGATCTATCGTATTATTTTTAACAAATTCTCCGTCCATGACATCAATGTGAAAATAATCTATTTTGGCTACTTCTAAATTATATAAGGTTTGAATTGCATTTTCTTTTTTGACACTTAAGATAGATGCTGATACTTCTACCATCTTCTCTCCTCCCACTGTTTTAATTCTTGATACATTTTTAAATAATTTTCATATCTTGTTTTACTTATTATTTTTTCTGTTACAGCTTTTTTTACTCCGACACTGCTCTTCTTTTGTATGAGTACAGCCTGCGAATTCACATTTGTCTAAATATGGTACAAATTCGATAAAATAATGTGCTAAATCCTCTTTTGGAATTTCTGTAATTTCAAAAGTAGAAAACCCTGGCGTATCAGCAATATAGCTATCTTCTCCATAAGAGTATAAGGTAACAGAAGTGGTTGTATTTTTTCCTCTTTCATTTTTAATGCTAATATTTCCTTCTTGAGTTAAGGAATTTTCGAAAATTGCATTAATAAAAGTAGACTTCCCCACTCCTGAATTTCCAGCTAATGCTGTAATTTGATTTTTTAAAAAAGGATATAATTTTTGAGCTTGGCTTTTTTCAGTCGCGTTTGTAAGAATCACAGGATATCCTATTTTTTCATAGATTTCTTTTATTTCTTGTATTTGGTTTTCTTCTGCTAAATCTATTTTATTAAAACAAATTAGAGATTTGATTTTTAAGTACTCAGAAAATGCTAATTGTTTGTCTAATAATAATAAATCTGGTTTTGGCATATTCATGGAAACTACTAAAATTAGTTGTGTTAAATTTGCCATTTTAGGACGCTTTAAAACGTTTTTTCTAGGAAGGAGGTTTTCTATTACTCCTTCTTTTTTTATTTCATCTGTGATGGTAAATTCCACAAAATCACCCACAAGAGGAGTCATTTTTTCTTTTTTAAATTTTCCTCTTACCAAACAAGCATATATCTTTTTATTTGCCTCTACTTGGTATAGGTTTGAACTTGCATGAATAATAATTCCTTTTAACACTACGTTTTTCTCCTATTTTATTTTTCTTGTATTTTACCAAAAGCGGATGCCCTAAGATAATAAATTTAAAAGAATACAAAAAATATAATGAATTCGAAGCAGCCGCGTAGCGACCAAGCGAAGCGCGAATGGAGCAGGTTTACCTGCGACAACAAGGCGCAAGAATCATTATATTTTTTGTAGAATGATCTTATTTTAATTTTAGGAACCCTCTTTTTTGGTAGATTTTAGATAAAGTTAGTCAATAGTAAGAACTGGATTATCCACCGTTAAATCAAATTGCTGAATATCTTTGCGAACACCATCTACAAATACTTTAACTGTTACAGTTCCTTTTCCTTGAATATTTACAGAAATATCTGTTTTATCCCTTCTATAAGATACTGAATGGATTGGTTCATCATTTACATCAATTCTTACTGCCACTTCTGCATTTAATTCTACTCCATTTTCATCTGTTTCGATAACATCTTCATTAGTTCTTGCAAGTAAAGATTTTAAATTTAAGTTAATCGTTCCTGTTTTAAGAGCCTCTATTCTATTTACGGTAATTGTAATCTTGGTTTTTTCCTCTACTGTTGTACCAGCTGCAATACTTTGGTCGATAACTCTTCCATCTACTTTTGTAGCATCTTCTTCATAAACAACTGTTACATCTAAATCTGATAATTTTTCTTTTGCATCTGCTTCTGTATCCCCTACTACATGTGGTACTGATACTTCTTTAATTCCAGTTCCACTACTTACGTAAATGGTTACCTTTTCTCCTTTTTTAACTTCTTCTCCTTCTTCTATACTTTGCCTTGTTACATAACCTGCTTCCACTGTTTGACTAGTTTCATCAATTCTTTCTACTTCTAGCTCTAATTCATCTTTCAAAATAGATTCTGCTTCTTGATAAGTCATTCCTACCACTTTTTTCATTGTAACAAGTTCTATTCCCTTACTAACTACTACTGTAATTGTAGAATCTTCTTTTACCTTATATCCTTCTACAAAAGGAGGTTCTTGTGAAATAATTCTTCCTGCTTCTACTTCTTCATCAAATGCTTGTTGCTCTTCTAAAACAAAGTTTGTTTCTTGTAGTTCTTGCCTTACTTCTTCTATGGTTTTACCTACTAAATTTGGTAAATCAACATCTTTTGGCTGTCCCATACTTAAAAGAGCCTGTGTTGCAAAAAATCCAATGATTGGCAATGCAATTAATACTGCAATAATAGCTACTATAATCCAAACTTTCTTTGCTTTTGGGTGAGTAGCAAAATATCCGGTTTTCTTTTTTGCCTTTGGTTCTTCTTCATCTTCTTTTACCATGGTTTCTCCTAAAGTAGGAATTCTTTGGGTATATACCATAGTTTCACTATTTTTCTTTACAAAACTTCCCTCTGGATCTTTTAAAGCCATACTTAAGTCTTTTAGCATTTCTGTTGCACTTTGATATCTTTGGCTAATATCTTTTTCCATTGCTTTCATGATAATTTTATTCACTGCATAAGGAATAGAAGGATTTAACTTGATTGGTTCTACTGGTTTTTCTTGCATGTGTTTTAAAGCAATAGATACTTGTGTATCTGCATCAAAAGGAACTCTTCCAGTTAGCATTTCATACATCACTACACCTAAAGAATATAGGTCAGATTTAGCATCTGTAAATCCACCACGTGCATGTTCTGGTGAAAAATAATGTACAGAACCAATGGTAGTTCCAAAGGCAGTAATGGTAGAATTAGAAACTGCTTTTGCGATTCCAAAATCAGTTACTTTTGCAATTCCATCTTCTGTAATCATAATATTATGTGGTTTGATATCTCGATGGACAATATTATTTTTATGTGCTGTTTCTAAAGCAGAAGCTACTTGAATGGCAATATTAACAGACCATTTCCATGGAAGTACACCATCTTGGCTAATGATTTCTTTTAATGTTTTTCCTTGTACCAATTCCATAACAATATAATAAATATTTTCTTCATGACCTACATCAAAAATAGAAACAATATTAGGATGAGTAAGGCTTGCTGCTGCTTGTGCCTCTGTATTAAACCTTTTGATAAATTCTTCATCGGTTATAAATTCATCTCTTAATACTTTTACTGCTACATATCGTTTTAGAATATTACATCTGGCTTTATAAACCGTGGCCATACCGCCTTCTCCGATTTTTTCCAGTATTTCATATCGATTTCCAATTACTTTACCTACTAAATTCATAAGTTTCTCTCCTTATTTATGAACATTTTTTATACTTTTCGTTATTTGATTGTGATAACTGTAATATTATCATATCCTCCTGCCTCATTTGCAAGTTCTACTAATTTTTCTGAGGCAGTTTGTGGATTTTCCCTTACAGTTTGATAGATTGTTTTGTCATCTACCATATTGGTTAATCCGTCTGAACACATAAGCAAGATATCGTTTTTTTCAAGGTTTCTAGCCCTGATATCTGGCTCCACATAAGAGGTACAACCTAATGCCTTTAAAAGCATATTTTTTTTAGGGTGATGATTTGCTTCTTCCTTAGTGATTTTGCCATCCTCTACTAATTGTTGTACATAACTATGATCTTTGGTTAGTTTTCGGATGATTTCCCCTCGGATACGATATATTCTACTATCTCCGACATGTCCTATATAAATCTTATTATTATATATGAAGCAAACATCTAAAGTAGTACCCATTCCTTGCAATTGTTCTTCGTTTTTTGATTTTTCATATACCACCATATTGGCGTATTCCATTGCATCTTTGATTAGCTTTAGAATTGCTTCTTTGGTGTGTTCTATTTGATTAAAATTATTTTCTATGTAGTTTTTTGTACTTTGTGTTGCTAAGCAACTTGCTACTTCGCCTCCATTATATCCGACCCATTCCGTCTGCTAAGATATAGAGCTCTAATTTACTTCCTGCTTCTGGGATATAATAGTAATCTTGATTCATATCTCTTGCTTTGCCAACATCAGTTTTAGCAAAACTTATCATCTAGTAATCCTCCTTGTTTTTCTATGTGATAGCAATAATTTCATTTAACATGATTTCTTCTTAATTGTCCACAAGCTGCATCTATGTCACTACCAAGTTCTCTTCTAATAGTTGCTACAATTCCATGATCATTTAAATAATCTCGAAACCTGAAAATGGCTTCATTACTACTTTTTACAAATTGCCCATTTTCAATTTTATTAATAGGAATTAAATTCACATGACATAACATTCCTTTTAATAAATTTACTAATTCTTTGGCATCTTCTAGATTATCGTTATTTTCTTTTGCCAAAGCATATTCAAAAGAAATACGTTTATTCGTTTTTTTAATATAATCTTTGCAAGCCTGCATTAATTCTTCTATTGGATAAGCATTATTTACTGGCATCATTTGACTTCTTTTTTCATTGTTGGTTGCATGCAGAGAAATGGATAAAGTGCATTGCAATTCTTCTTTTGCAAAGTCATAAATTCTAGGAACAATTCCTGAAGTTGAAATACTAATATGCCTTGCTCCAATATTAAGCCCTTTTGGATGATTGAATATCCTAACTGCTTTCATTACCTCTTCATAATTATCAAAAGGTTCTCCAATTCCCATAAATACAATATTTGAAATGTTCTCACCAATATCTTGCTGCACCGCTAGAACTTGTTCTACAATTTCCCCTGCTGTAAGATTACGAATAAAAGCAATTCCAGTAGAGGCACAAAATTTACATCCCATCTTACATCCGATTTGGGAAGAAACACAAATGGTTTTTCCATGATGATACTGCATAAGTACTGTTTCAATTGCATTTCCATCTAATACATCAAATAAATATTTCTTGGTTCCATCTGTTGATTCTTGTTTTTTTAAAATTTGAAAATTACAAATGGTGTAATTTTGTTTTAATTTTTCCCTTAGTTCTAAAGAAAGATTGGTCATTTCATCAAATTCTTTTACTTGTTCTTGATATAACCACTTAAAAATTTGCTCTGCACGAAATGGCTTTTCTCCTAAAGAAAGAAGTTCTTGTTTTAGTTCATCTAAGTTGTAGTCTTTTATATTTTTCATTTTATTTTTCTTTTCTCCGTTTTTTTATTTATATCATAGTTGCTTTCTTTTTTCAATAGTAGTCGTTATAAAATTCTTTCTGATTTGTGTCTGTTTGTGTAATCTCTTTTTATAACTAAAAGTCATTTAGAATTTGTTTTTTAGATAAAGATTTAGTTTTTGAGTGACTTAAATTTCTTTAGTCTTACTTCATAAGCCTCTAAAACTTCTTTTTCAAAAGCAAGTTTTGGCTCTTCAATTCCCATCATTTCCATAAGTTCTAAAGTAAAATAAGGGTTTAAAATTAAGAATGGTCCTATCAAATAGGTCGCAATAAAGTTATTTTCCTTTATCCCTTCTAGATTAGTTCCTGAATGAATTCCAATTCCTAGCTCTGCTTTTGTAAAGTAGTTTTGAGAATTATCACCATATAACATGGTAAATTGGCTCTTAAAGCCTAATATCTCTAATCCCTGATATTCCCCTAAAAAGAAACTATTATGTCTATGCAACATATCTCTTTTGGCATATACATCAAAAATACCTAAGCCTTCTACTTTACTTCCATCTTCGTTTTCAATATAGTTTCCTAGTATTTCAACGCTATTTCCTGTAAATAAAAAAAGTTGTCCTAGCTTTATTTTTTGTTTGATTTGCTCTTTTAATGGCATTAATTTTTGAATACTAATTTCTTGGGCTCTTTCAGATAAAGTACCCATATATACCAAAGAAACATCCTCTCTTGAAAGAAAGGCTGGTGTTTTATCAATGGTTGTTTCTATGATTTGTGCTTCAGGAATACAACGTTTTAGATATTGAATGTTCCCCATATCGCCATTCAAGTTACAAAATTCGGGATATAATATTTCTATGTTT
Organism: uncultured Clostridia bacterium; assembly: GCA_944393435.1. Taxonomy (GTDB): domain Bacteria; phylum Bacillota; class Clostridia; order TANB77; family CAG-508; genus CAG-273. The sequence goes on along the minus strand of CALYAE010000064.1, from coordinate 2,317 downwards.
ATCATGCTTCCTCCTTGTTTATTGCTACTATGATTTTGTCACTTTTGGGGACGTTCCTTAAAAGTGACACTTTTGTCACCATTAGGGACGTTCCTTAAAAGTGACACTTTTGTCACTTTTAAGGAACGTCCCCAAAAGTGACATCAATCATTTCTTTTACTTTTTGCTTGATTTGTTTTGTTTCTGTAATAGAATACAAATCATGTAAGATAAAAATTTTATCAATTCCTTCTAATTTTAGCTTACTAGTTGCCTCTAACAAATCCATTTCATGTACCATTTTTTTTGCCGGAATATCTGCCATTAAACATCTGATATAGGAATCTAAATAGCGTGGTCCTGCAATAATAATTTGTTTAATACTTTCATCATTTAAAAATTCATAATCTGTGTCATACTGCCAAGCAGTATTTTCTGAGCCGTGTGCTTCTTCATGTAAATCATCTAAAATGAGAATCACAGCTTTATTCCCTGGCTGTTTTTTAGTATAGTCAAATGCTAAAGAACAAGCAATTGGATTCATTCCTTTAGCAAGTTGTGTGACAATTTCATATCCTTGATATTCTTCTTTGCTATACCTCGTTTCTACAATTTTTAAATTTTGGAAAGATTGGTTAATTTGCTTTTGAGATAGTCCTAATTGTTTTAAAACAATGATAACTGCCAACATGTTATAAATGTTAATGATATTATCGCTTATCAAATGATAAACTTCTTCTTGTTCACCTTTTGCAACTGTCATTTTTTTATTCTCTAAATCTAAATTAGTAACATGATAGGTTGGTTTAGGTGTTCCAAAATCACATTTTGAGCAGTGTGCTTTTCCAATATGATGATATCTTACATATTCATATTCTAAAGGAGCATAACATCTTGGACAAACGCGGATATCTCTAGTAATATTTTGAAAAGATTCTGTGTCTGTTTCTAATCGATCAATACTAAAATAGATTTTTTGATTTTCTTCTGCTATATGGCTACAAATGAGATCATCTGCATTTTCAATCATAATAGTTTCTTTTGGAATGTACTGATTTAAAATATCAGAAATAAATTCTGTGTGAGCATTTCTCATTAAAGAATCTCTAAACAAGTTGGTACATACTAGATAAGTTGGTGTGAGATATGGATAAACTTTATTGGCACTTCTTTCATCTATTTCTAATATAGCTAACTCTTTTTTGGCTTTTCCGAAAAAACTGGAACCTTGAAGCAGAGTAGTTGTAATTCCTTCATTGATATTAGAACCATATTTATTATTGATAAATTGATATCCATTTTGTGCCAAAATATCATTGATCATATTACAAACGGTAGTTTTTCCATTGGTTCCTGTTACTCCTACAATGGTTTTTGGCTTTTCAATTTTTCCTAAAAAGTCTGGACATATTGTTAAGGCAACTTTCCCTGGAAAATTGGTTGCATTTCTTCTTAATATTTTTAAAGTAAAAGATGCTAGCTTTGCAATCCAAAGCGCTAGGTAAAATCTGAAATTTCTCTTCATCGTTCTTCTCCCATTTTTTGTTGTTTTCGCTTCTATTTTACCCTGATTTTATCTTTTACGCAAGGGGATTTGGTATTTTTGTGTAAATTGCATAAAAGCGTTCAGGTACTCCAATATGGAAAATACCTGAACGCAATCCGTTAGTTCTAATTTTTCTTTTGTCCTCCTGGTTTATATAAACTCTTTCACTGCTCAGTGCTACTTATATAAAGTGTGGGCCTAGTGGAGAAGACGGGATCGTTGACGCTGTTCGGAATGACGCTGCTGCGGTAAGAAGCAGGACGGTTAGATCCAGAATAATTGTAATAGCCACCACGATAAACACGACTGCCGGTGCGATCGGCCTCTTGGGTCCATTCAAGAGCATTTCCAGCGAAATCATAGATATTGTTTGCTTTCCAATTTTCACTTGCTCCTGCTTCAAATACTTTTGTTCCTGCACCTGTTACTTGTTTATCTGCTGTTACTGAATCATTATAATTATAATAATTTCCCCAAGTGCTAGAATTTTCTGTATTATATCTTTTTTCTTCTAACCATGCTACTACTTCATCCCATTGATTTCCATAAAGCATCGTTGTCTTTGCTGTTATTTCACTTTCTTCTTTCTCACTATTATCTACTAAACTCATACATGCTTTCTTTAAATTGTACCAATTCTGCTGAGTAATAACTGTCCCTTCCTTTTCTACTGTTGGGCTTCCTATCGTTCCTGTTAACTCATATCTTCCAATATAAAATCCTCCATATTGCTCTATACTATCATGTATCTCTAAATACTCTGCTACCATTTTATCTGCCATATCTTTTGTG
>CALYAE010000063.1 GCA_944393435.1 uncultured Clostridia bacterium | reverse complement strand
CTTCAATTTCCATAACACTTTCTGGTGAAAAGAAATGTTTACTTCCATCTAAATGGGATTTAAACTCTACTCCTTCTTCTGAAATAGTTCTTAAATCGCTTAAACTAAATACTTGAAATCCACCACAATCTGTTAGAATTGGTCTATCCCATCTCACAAAATTGTGAAGTCCCCCTGCTTCTTTTACAATTTTATGTCCTGGGCGTAGGTATAAGTGGTAGGTATTGGATAAAATAATTTGTGCTCCTACTTCTTGTTTTAATTCTTCTGGAGTTAGTGATTTTACAGTTGCTTGGGTTCCAACTGGCATAAATACAGGAGTTTGAATATCTCCATGCGGGGTATGAACAACTCCTCTTCTTGCTCCTGAATTTTTATCAATATGTAATAATTCGTATGTTACTGCTGGTTTCATTTTCTCCTCCATATTGCTATTTTTCCTTATTCATAATTAACATCGCATCTCCAAAACTAAAGAAACGATATTTTTCTTTTACAGCTTCCTGATATGCTTTTAGGATAAAGTCTCTTCCTGCTAAAGCAGATACTAACATAATTAACGTAGATTCTGGTAAATGAAAATTGGTGATTAAATAATCTAAACATTTAAAGTGATAACCTGGATAGATAAAAATGCTTGTATCCCCTTCGGTTTCTTTTACAAATCCATTTTCATCTGCAATAGATTCTATTACTCTACAAGAAGTGGTTCCTACTGCAATAATTTTATGTCCGTTTCTTTTAGCTTTATTAATTTTGTCAGCATCTTCTTGTTTGATATAAAAATGTTCTGAGTGCATATCATGTTCTTCTATATTTTCTACTTTTACTGGTCTAAAGGTTCCTATTCCTACATGAAGCGTTACATTGGCAATTTCTATTCCTTTTGCTTTTATTTTTTCCAAAAGTTCTTCTGTAAAATGTAATCCTGCTGTTGGAGCTGCGCTTGATCCTTCATATCTGGCATATACGGTTTGATATCGATCTTTTTCTTTTAGTTTTTCATGGATATAAGGTGGAAGTGGCATTAAACCGATTTTGTCTAGAATTTCATTAAAAATTCCTTTATATGTGAACTGAACTTTTCTGTTTCCACCTTCTAAGTTTTCTAATATTTCTGCTTGTAATAGTCCGTCTCCAAATATTACTTTTGTGCCAGGCATTAGTTTTTTTCCTGGTCTTACCATTACTTCCCAAATGTCGCCTTGGATGCGTTTTAGTAATAAGAATTCTACGTTTGCTCCAGTTTCTTGTTTAATACCATATAGCCTTGCAGGAATTACTTTTGTATTATTTCTAACTAAACAATCGCCAGGTTCTAAATAATCCAAAATGTCTTTAAATATTTTGTGTTCTATGGTTTGTTTTTGTACATCTAATACCATTAATCTTGAGGTATCTCGATTTTCAATTGGCACTTGTGCAATTAGTTCTTTTGGTAAATCATAATTAAATTCTGATAGTTTCATTGATTTCTCCTATTTGATTATCATTTTCACTATTTATAAATAGAGGACTATGTTTCCATAGCCCTTCAAGAACGAAATGGTTATCTGGCAGGTGTGCCAAATCCTGCATCTCTTTTGACCTCGAGGGTGTGTGGATGGCACTCTTGTCCACTTCAGACAACCTTCTTATATTGTATTCTCATTATAACATCTTTATTCTTTTTTGTCTAGTTTTTGCCATAAAATTTTTCCACGATTTCTAATTGTTTGTTCCCAAGTTCTATTGTTTTGTTTCATCATTGTTATAATTGAGTTTTTAGGGTGTCCTTCTTCTTTTCCTAAAGCTAGTTTGACAACTATCCTACATTTTTTCTCTAATTTTTGTAGTTCTTTTAAGAAAATTAAAGTATCTATATGTTTATTATCTTCAATAATATAATCTGGATTTTCTATAATTTCTTTTAAAAACAAATGAAATTCTTCATAATCTTTTTTATGATATACTAATATATGTTCTTTTAGTCTTTCATCTGTTAAAACAACTTCGTTTGTTTTTATTTCATTTTTATATTTTCCTATTAGATTGATATTTAGTTTTCCAATATACTGCACTATAAGTCCTCATTTCTTATTAACTTTAGTGCCCCCTTTTTATTGTTTTTCATCAAACAACTTTCCTACTCTTATAAACAAACTGCGAACAATTTCGATAATATTATCTGGTTCTTCAAATACATCTAGGTAAGTACTATATCGAAAATCACTTTCATGCACTGGTTTATAAGTATACATCTGCTGTGGTATACCAATCTTAGTTCCCTGATATTCAATTTCTTGATTCATATAATCTTCATACCACTCTTTTAAGCCCTGGTTTCCCCTATCAGAATAACCATATTTAGAAAAGTCATGTAGTGCTGGTACTTCATAGCCATATTCTTCACTATTTCTTTCTAAGGTGTGCAAAAATTCGTGAATAAACACTTCTTCTGGAAAGGTATTGAGTAGGTAGTGGTATTGATAAACATAGTTATTTTCATCATCTGGCATACGAATATTAGAAAAACCAATTCCAAAATAATCCATACCACCAAGGCCAATCCAATCATTTACTAAAATGTCGTTTCCTTTTTGGGTATCAGCTAAACGAATAGCAACATAGATGTGGTCATATTCATTTTGTTCTACATAAGTATGAATTTGATCATACACATCATTTGCAGATACATAATAACCATTTTCTTCATCATAAGATAAAGTATGAATTGGTTCTTCTATGGTATATACCTCGTATTCTACCGACATTTTTTGATGGCTAATTTCGGCAATAGAAGTTTGATATCTTTCTAAATTTGTTTTGACTGCTCTAATATCATTGTCAGTCATTTGCAGACTAACATGCTGCACTTGTCCATTTACTTCTACATCAACATCGATTTTAGGAAAAATAAAGCAAGCTACTTTCCAGTTTGTATCATCACTTTGTATTCCAGCTTCCATCGTAAAGTCGGAAAACCAAGCTGTTCCTTTTGATAATGCATCATAACCTCCTAGGCGAAATCCAATTTCTACTTCTGTTCTATTTTTAGAATTAAACAAAAATGTAAGTTCTTGCCAATCTTGTGTGCCAGAAATAGAAATGGATTTTTCTGTTGTATCTGCAATACAAATATGTGCACCACCAGTTTTACCATTTTCTTCGTTTTCCACATTCTCTACTTTTACTTTGCAAGTTACTTTATAGGGTGTATTGGGATTAACTGCTATTTTTTTGGAAAACATCGCATCATGAAAGTCTGTGTTTTCTATTTTATAGCTATAATTTTCACCATATTTTATGTCACCATCTCTAGTAAACACAGTCTTTCCTGGCTCTTTAATTCTTTTTTCAAATTCATTGTAATTGTAGGTTTGATATACAAAAACTATTCCAGCAATTATGAAAACGATTAATAAAATTCCAAATAAATTTTTGATAATTTTTTTACCCACGACTTAGTTCTCCTTTTACTTTATTTTAAAGCCTCGCTACAATCATGGCAAAGAGTTGGATGATTCGTATTTTCTCCTACTGTTACAGAATATTTCCAGCATCTTTCACATTTTTTACCTTCTGCTACTTCTACTTTTACACCAATTTTAGTTTCGTCTTTTCTAGCATTTGGCTGTACTTCTAAGTCAGATACAATTAGCACTGTTTTTAGTAATTCTTGGTTTTCTTTTAAGAAATCATATTCTTTTTCATTTGCAAATAAAGTCACTTTTGCATTTAATGAATGTCCAATCGTTTTGTTACTTCTTGCAAGTTCTAATTCTTTAGAAACTAATTCTTTTAATTCCAAAATGTGGTTCCATTTTTCTTCTAATTGTTTGTTTTCGTATTTTTCATTTACTTCTGGCAAAATGGTTAGCATAACACTTTCTACTTGTTCTTTTTTAGTATGTGGCATATATTTCCAAATTTCTTCTGCTGTATAGCAAATAATTGGTGCAATCATTTTTACCAATGTATTTAAAATGATATACATAGCAGTTTGCGCAGAACGCCTTGCTAAAGAATCTTTTTTAGAAGTATATAATCTATCTTTAATGATATCTAGATAGAAGTTACTCATGTCTGTTACACAGAATTGATTGATATCATGGTTTGCAAAATGGAAATCAAAGTTTTCATAATGCTCAATATATTTTTTCAATAATGCATTTACTTTTAATAATGCCCATTGATCAATTTCTTCCATATCTTCATATTTTACCTGATCAGTTTCTGGGTTAAAATCAGAAATATTTCCTAGGATATATCTTGCTGTATTTCTAATTTTACGATAAGCCTCACTGATTTGTTTTAAGATATCTCTTGAAATACTAATATCTGATTTAAAATCAGAAGATAGTACCCATAATCTTAAAATATCGGCTCCATATTCTTTAATAATTTCTTGTGGGCTAATTCCATTTCCTGCTGATTTAGACATTTTTTTGCCTTCTTCGTCAATTACCCATCCATGTGTTAAAATATTTTTATAAGGTGCTACTCCTTTTGTTGCAACAGAAGTTAGAATTGATGATTGGAACCATCCTCTATATTGGTCATGACCTTCTAAGTATAGGTCTGAAGGATAATCGATTCCTCTTTCTACTAATACACCTTGATGAGAAGAACCTGAGTCAAACCATACGTCCATAATATCCGTTTCTTTTTTAAATTCATGGCTACCACAATGGCTGCAAGTTGCTCCTTCTGGCATTAGCTCTTTTTCTGATAAGTCAAACCAGCTATTAGAACCTTTTTGTCTAAAGATTTGAGAAACTTTTTCAAAACTTTCTTTGGTAGCATATTCTTTTTTGCATTCTTTACAATAGAATACTGGAATTGGAACTCCCCAAGTACGTTGTCTTGAAATACACCAATCGTTTCTATCTTGTACCATACTGCTAATTCTTTCTTCTCCCCAACTTGGTGTCCATTTTACAGTTTTAATAGCATCTAGGGTTTCTTTTCTGAATCCATCTACTGATGCAAACCATTGATCTGTTGCTCTAAAAATAATTGGGTTTTTACATCTCCAACAATGTGGATAAGAGTGATTTAGTTTTTCTTTTTTCAATAGATAGCCATGTTCTTCAAGCCAGCTAATGATTGCATCATTTGACTTTTCATAGAACATTCCTGCAAAAGGACCTGCTCCTTCTGTTTGATAACCTTTTCCATCTACGGTTACAATAATATCTAATCCGTTTTTTAATCCACACAAATAGTCTTCTTTACCATAGCTAGGAGCTGTATGAACGGCACCAGTACCTGTATCTAGTTCTACTGCGACGGTATCTTCACTTCCTAATACCACTTTAGATGTTCTATCTAAAAATGGATGCTTACATAAAATACCTTCAAGTTCTGTTCCTTGTACAGTCTTTAAAATTTGATATTCTGTAATTCCTGCTAGTTTCATAACTTGATCTACTAAGTCAGTTGCCATGACTAATTTTTCTTTTCCTGTTTCTACCACGCTATACTCTGCTTCTCCTGAAATGGTAATACCAGTGTTGCCTGGAAGAGTCCATGGGGTAGTAGTCCAAATCACAACTTGCATGGTATTATCTAGTACATCTTTTCCTTCTACTACTGGGAATTTTACGTAAATAGACATCGTATCACTATCTTGATATTCAATTTCTGCTTCTGCTAAAGCGGTTTCACAATCTGTACACCAATAAACTGGTTTAAGCCCTTTATAGATATATCCTTTTTGGTACATATCGCCAAAAACGCCAATTTGTCTTGCTTCAAATTCAGGATCTAGGGTGCGATAAGGATGTTCCCAGTCTCCTAATACTCCAAGCCTCTTGAAGCCTTCTGTTTGTTTGTCTACATATTGAAGAGCAAATTTACGGCAAGTATCTCTAAATTCAGAAACACTAATTTCTTCTCTATTAATTCCTAGAGCTTGAATTGCCTTTTTCTCAGTTGGTAATCCATGGGTATCATATCCTGGTACATAAGGAGTGTAAAATCCTTGTAAGTTTTTAAAACGAACTACTGTATCTTTTAATACTTTATTTAATGCGTGCCCCATGTGGATTTCTCCATTAGCATAAGGTGGTCCATCATGTAACACATAAGATGGATGCCCCTCGTTTTTCTTTAGCATTTTTTGATATAATTCTTTATCTAAAACTGCTTCTTTGATTTTTGGTTCATTTTCTGGTAGGTTTCCTCTCATTGGAAATTCTGTGTTTGGTAAATTTAAGGTTTTACCATAGTCTTGTTTTTCATTTTCCATTTTATATTTTCCCCTTTCATTTTTTCTATTTCAAAAAAGCCATTTCGTCTTTTTATTTTAGGACGAAATGGCTTTTATTTTCCGCGGTACCACCTATTTTAAAAGAAGTATCATCTTACATTTTTCTTCTTTTCACTTATTTCCTTTAACGCAGGTTATACGTTTTTCTTTACTTTTTTAATAAGGTATCTTTTTAAAGGTTCAAGAAAACAGCTAAAAGGTGATAACAATATTTTAGCCTCTTACCAAACTCTCAGCATTTTTTTTTTTTGCTCTCTGTTTTTGGCTTTTTTATATTGTGTTGTCCTTTATATTTGCTTTTTTGTTATATTGTAATAGTGTAACATGAATTCATGAGTTTTGCAAGTGGTAAGAGAAAAATTTATTACGAACTTAAAAACTCTATTTCATCACTC
>CALYAE010000062.1 GCA_944393435.1 uncultured Clostridia bacterium | reverse complement strand
AATACTTCTTTGATAAATTTGATTCCATTTTTGATTAAAATAATTTGTCTCTGGTTTTAAAGGAATGGATAAATGATCTTTGACATATTTTTTCCAGTATTTTTCAACTTTTTGCTGTTCTTTTGCCACATCTAGTTTTTGAATTTCCGTTATTTCTGGCATAACAGGATTGGTATGATCTTTAAAATATAAATATAGTACAAATTCTTTTTTCTCTCCTGGTTTTAATAAACCAATATCATAACTTACTGCCGCATCACTAGACATACCAATATAATCTTTATCTTGTAAAACTCCACTTTGGATTGTGTCTTTAGTGTCATTTAATTGATAGCTTAGCAAAGGATTTTTGGAAAAAATATGCATGCTGTAATCATGTGCATATTGAATTAAAACATCCTGCTTCATCTCAGATCCTACCATATTATTGGAATCTGACAAAAGTTTGCTATGAGCTAAAAAATTCACTCTTAAGTCAATCGTATTTTTATTTTCAAACTGATATCTTTTTACAAGTACACTATCTTTTAAAAGTACAAAATCAGTTTGATGAATTGCTAATTGAAAATACGTATTTGTGATTTCTGTGTGCAAAACATTTGTATTTTCTGTATAATATTGCTGATATTCATTATTCACATCTTCTTGCAAATAAATAATTGCAGAATCATTGATTTTAACACCTGTTAGGAATTCATCGATAAAACTACGAAAGTCTGGTGCTGGATACATGAGTCTTAATAATTCTCCTGTTTTACTATAACTTGCGGTAATATTTTTGCCACCAATTATGGCATCATTATGATATTTGTTTTTCATTGGTTTTCCCCTTTTTCTTATTCTAACTAAATGTCAGAATTTACTAAGTTTATTTAACTTTTTTCTACAATTTTCACAATTTGATCTTCTATCTCATTTAACCTTAATTTAAGCAAGCTAATACTAGAATCGCTTGGATTATTAGCCAAATATTCTTCTTTGATAATCGTTTCCATATCTTCTAGCTCTTCTTTTAATATTCTCATTTTTTCTAAGATGTCTCTTCTTGCTACAATTTGCTCACAAATTGGCTCTATGGTTTGTTCCATGGTTAGGTTTTCATCTAAAGTATAAGTTTGCCCGTAATCTGGAATGGTAACTGGTATATTGGTTTGTTCTAAGATTTTTTCCTTTAATACTTCTTGACCTTCCTCTTCACCATGTACTAAAAAGATATGTTTTGGCTTTGTGATAAAAGAATATATAAAATTTAATAACCATTCTTGGTCAGCATGACCAGAATACCCTTCAATATACTCTATTCTTGCATTTACTGCAATTTCTTCTCCAAAGATTTTAACCTTCTTTTCTCCATCGACTAGTCTTCTTCCTAATGTTCCTGGTGCTTGATATCCTACGAACAAAATGGTACTATTTGGATCCCATAGATGATGTTTTAAGTGATGCTTAATTCTTCCAACCTCGCACATGCCACTGGCAGAAATAATAATAGATGCTTCATTTTTTTCATTTAAGGCTTTGGATTCTTCTGCAGTTTTGGTAAATTGTAAGCCAGGAAATTCGAGTGGATTATCTCCGCTTTGAATAATTGCCTGGGTTTCTTCATCAAATAATTCTGTATTTTCTTTAAAAATCTCTGTTGCTGAAATAGCAAGTGGACTATCTACATAAACAGGCGCATGCATCAATGCTTGATATTTCTTTTTAAATTCCTCGTTATCTTCTTTTCCTTTTAAATTATTAATTTCATATAAAATTTCTTGGGTTCTTCCTACTGCAAAAGATGGAATTACTACTGTTCCTCCTTTTTCCAATGTTTCTGAAACAATGTCTAAGAATAAACTTGCTTTGTCATCATTCCTTATATGTAATCTATTGCCATAGGTGGATTCCATTACAAGATAATCGGCCGTTTCTATCATGGTTGGAGAAGAAAGTAGAGGAATATCATTATTTCCCAAATCTCCAGTAAATACGGCTTTGGTTTGTTTTCCATTTTCTGTTACCCAAACTTCAATGATTGCTGAGCCTAACATGTGTCCTGCATCATTAAAACGAACCTGAATATTTTTGTCAATTTCTACAATTTCATCATAATGAACTGGTTTAAAAATTTCCATAGTGTCAATGGCATCTTGAGCAGTATATAAAGGTGGTAAGGCTTCTTTTCCTTCCCTCATTCTCTTTTTATTTCTCCACTCAATTTCTTGTTCTTGGATATGACCACTATCAGGTAGCATAATAGAACATAAATCTCTAGTAGCTTTAGTAGTAATGACTGGTCCTCTATACCCTTCTACATATAATTTAGGAATTCTACCTGAATGATCAATATGGGCATGAGTTAATAGCATAAAATCAATTTCATGAACATCAAATGGAAAAGGCTCATTATTTTTCATTTCATCTTTACTACTTCCTTGATACATTCCACAATCTACCAAGAACTTTTTGCCTGCTCCTTCTACTAAGAAATTAGAGCCTGTAACAGTTTTGGTTGCCCCTAAAAAGGTAATTTTCATGTTTTATTTTCCTCCTCATTTTAAAGTTTATCGGTCTATTTTTATTTCTAGCAAATTCTACTTTTTAAAAACATCTTTATAAAAATAATTTCGTCCTTTTCTTAAGTTTTACTGTTCTTTTGCTTTGTATTTCTACTTTTGCATCTGGTATATTTCCATCAAAATATAGCACATATAATTTTCCATTTTCTACTTTTGTTTCTATCATGAGTTGATCTAGATCAATTAGTTTACTGTCAAATATGTTTCGGATAATCGCAAAATCTACCTCTTTATCTTCTGTCACAAAGTCGATCACCATAGATTTTTGTGCTTTTTCTACTAGTATATGAATCATTTTTTCAAAACTGTCTTGCAATTTTTCTACACTACCTAATTTGGTTCCTTCTTTTTCAAAAATAAGAAAGCGATAATATCGAAGCTCATAAAAAGCATCTAGCAATTCTTGCTTTGTCTGAGCTTTTATGACCTTTATTTCAAAACATTCTAAAAATAATAAACAAAGTTCTAGTAATGTTTTTCTTCTATCCATTTTTCCTTCTAAATCTAGCATGCTTAAAAATTCATAATTTTTACTTACTTTTTCTTTTCGAGCAACATATTGTTTTGGCTCAATTAAAAGATTATACTCTTTTATTTTGTCTGTTAGTTGCAACCTTTCTTGCTCTAGTCTTTTTACTAAATGCCTAATACTAAATATTTTTTCTTTATTTGGTAACTTTTCATTTCTTGTTTGATATTCGTTTTCTAAAAACTCTTTATTATTTAATATTTTGTCAATCTTTTCAATTTGCTTGGTTAGTTCTTTCTTTTCTTTGGTAATCTCTTCTATATAGTTTTGTTTATTACTTAATTTTTCTAATTCTATTTCATTTTCTTTTTGAACTTTTTTCCAAAATGCTAGTTGTTCTTCATCTTTACTTGCTGTTAATTCAATTACTAATCTGCAAAATAATTGAATGATTTTCTTGCTTCGTTCTTCTCCATAATTTTGTTTTAGGTTTTCTCCTGCTAACATTAAATAATCTGCTAATTTACTTTCATTTTCTATCCACTCAGTCATAAATTCAATGCCTAGTAAATATAAAATGGTTTGAAATACTAAATTAATTTGGATATTTTCAATATCTTTTTGCATGATATCCCAAGACCAACCATTAAAGTCACGAATCACTTCTACCTCATGCATTCTCATTCCTAAGTTTAAAACATAACTAATTGGGATTTGCAAAATAGCTTCTTCCTCTGGAGTACAAAGCATTTTTTGTCCTAATTGCAAAATAGCATTTAAAATAGTAAGTTCATTTCCCAAACAAGTAATTTTCCCTTGCTCTTTATCTACCAAAAAATTTACCTTTGGTTTTTCAGATCTAAACTTTGAGCTTTTTTCGTCCACCAGAGGAGTACTTCTTAAGGTTATTTCCTGGCATTTTGCATCAATTTCATGAATGACTTTTTCTAAAAAATCATTTCTATCACAAACTTGTACTTTTGTTTTTTGATAATCTCTGTACCCATTTTGAATTTTATAAACCATGCTTAAAAGAAGATTTTTGGTATCTAGAGAAAAACTCTTTTTTTCTAAAATCTTTTCTAAGCGGTTAGTCTCATCTTTGATATGAAGTTTTTTCAATAACTTCTCCTTTTTATCCATATTTCTCCTTTTGTACATCTCTATTTCTTTTAGTCCTTTTTATCTTCTTGTGGTGCCATTTTCAATTCTTGCCATTTTTCTTTTGGCATTAACACTTCACGAGGTTTACTACCTTGGTAGCCAGAAATAATCCCTCTTTCTTCCATTTGATCAATAATTCTTCCTGCCCTTGCATAACCTACTTTAAACCTTCTTTGAATAAAGGAAGTAGAAGCCTGTCTTGTATCTACAACAGTATCAATTGCCTCCATTAGTAATGGATCTGTTCCATCATCTTCTTCAGCATTTTCCATTTCTAACTCTTTATCTGTTTTATTGGCATTTTCAATTTGTTCTAGAATTTCTTCATTATAGGTAACTTCTCCATTTGCTTTAATAAAATCAACAATTTTTTCTACCTCTTTGTCAGAAACAAAAGCTCCCTGCACTCTAACAGGCTTTGGTGCACCGGATGGATAAAATAGCATGTCTCCTTTTCCTAATAACTTTTCTGCACCTACCATGTCTAAGATAGTTCTTGAATCTACTTGTGAAGAAACTGCAAAGGAAATTCTAGATGGAATATTGGCTTTGATGATACCTGTAATAACATCTACTGAAGGTCTTTGGGTTGCAATTACTAAATGCATTCCAGCAGCTCTTGCTTTTTGTGCTAAACGGCAAATAGAATCTTCTACATCTTTTGAGGCTACCATCATTAAATCGGCAAGCTCATCAATGATAATCACAATTTGAGGAAGTGTTCCTGTTTGCTCTTTTTTAGCAACTTCATTATAGCCTTTAATATCTCTTACGCCTTTTCCTGCAAATACCTGATAACGATTTTCCATTTCTTGTACAGCCCAAGCTAAAGCCCCTGCTGCTTTTTTAGGGTCTGTTACGACCGGAATTAATAAATGCGGAATTCCGTTATATACAGAAAGTTCTACTACTTTTGGATCCACCATTAGTAATTTTACTTCACTTGGTTTTGCTTTATAAATAATACTTGCAATTAAAGTATTGATACAAACACTCTTACCAGAGCCAGTAGCACCAGCAACCAACACATGTGGCATTTTTGCAATATCTGCTATTACTGGTTCCCCAGCAACATCTTTTCCAAGTCCAAAAGCAAGTTTTGATTTATGATTTTGAAAATCATCTGATTCAATCATTTCTCTTAAATGTACTACTTCATTTTCTTTATTTGGAATTTCAATTCCCACTGCTTGTTTTCCTGGAATTGGTGCTTCAATACGAATACTTTGAGCTGCTAAATTTAAAGCAATATCATCTGCTAGATTTGCAATTTTGCTTACACGAACCCCTTCTGCTGGTTTTAGCTCATATCTTGTAATTGCAGGTCCTACTGATACATTTTCTACTTTTGCAGAAACGCCAAAACTATATAACGTTTTTTGTAGTTTTGCAGCTGTATCAGTTACTGCTTTTTTGCTTCCTCTGTTCACCTTTTTGTCTGGCTCACTTAAAAGTTGTACTGGTGGGAATTCATAGTTTTCATCTTCCTGGGTAATAGTATGTTCTAGCTGAAGAACTTCTTTTACTTTCTCTTCCTTTTGTTCTTCCACTTGCTTAAATAAATTAGCATCAATTACATCTGGAAAAGACTCCTTTTTTGATTCTTTTTTATTTTCTTCGTCTTCTTCTAAATTGATTGTTAATTGATCACCAATCTGGGATGCCATTTGAATGGCTTCTTCCTTCTTTCTTATGCGTTTTTGCTTTTTTTCTTCTTTTGCTTCTTGTTTTCTTTCTTCTAAATGATCTAAAAGATCACTAATCATCTCTGCTGGACGAATTCCAAACATGAAAACAAGAAGAATAATGGAAATACCAATCAGCAAAATGATGGCACCAATTTCTCCTAAACTACTAATTAAAGGAACAGCAACCACTGATCCAATAACTCCACCGACCAATATCTTTTTCACCTAGATAGTAACTGTCTTCCAAAATTTGAGTAAACTCTCTATCTGCAATATTCAAATTTCCTTTTCCTATTTGGAAGATAGTAAGCATTGCTGCGATGCATACTAAAAAGATAGCATATTGAATTAATTTATGGATTAAGTATTCTTTATCGTTATGAGTCATATAAATGGCAATTAAAAACATCCCAATTGGGATAATATATTTGATAAATCCCATGATTCCGCCAAGCATTGGACTTAAAGTCGCGCCAATACTTCCTGATTTTGTATAAATCAGTATCATGAGTAGAATGGCAAGCAATACTAATACAACTACTGCTACATTAATATCAATTTTATTCTTTTTCCTTTTTGCTCTTCTTCCTGCCAAAACCTTTCCTCCTTTTTTATATCCTATTTTCTATTTTGCTTAAAAAGTAGGTAACACTTTTAAAAAGGTCAGAAATCGAAAACTTCCGACATCTGACCTTGTAAAAAGTACCTATTTAAGCTCTCTTCTGTTTTCTTGAATTACCTTCATTGCATCTTGAAGTGCAACTTCGATGCCAGCTAAAACTCCATCGGCATAATCTTTTGTACCTTTTGATATTTCACGTGACATTTCATTTGCTGTTTCAATAATTTCTACTTTCTTCTCATAGGCTTTTCTTGTGATTTCATGTTCGTCAATCATAGAAATAATTCTATTTTCAGCCTCTTTAATAATTTCATCAGCTTCATTTTGGGCTTCAACTAAAATTCTTTGTCTTTCTTCTTTTACCCATTTTGCTTGTTTTAATTCTTCTGGCAGTTTTAACCTAATTTCTTTAATAATATCTAAAATTTCTTCTTTATCTACAATGCATTTACCAGAAAAAGGTACATTTCTGCTCTTTTCTAACATATCCTCTAAAGTTTCTAATAGTGTGAATATTTCCATGGTTTCTTTTACCCCTTTCAACCTTAAAAGTGCTTCTTTTTTAGCTACTTTTTGCTTAAGAATATAAGACTTACTCTTCCATATTTTCTTATATCATCAACTTTTACATTTAATTTTTCTAATTCGAGTAATTCTCGTTTCTCATCATCGGTCTCTATGATAAATCTTCCTTTTTCTTTTAGTAAATTAGCTTCTAAAATCTTTTGTACAGAATCGACTGCAATATCAGCTTGATATGGTGGGTCAATGTAGATTAGGTCAAATTTGATAGCTTCTTGTTTTAAAATTTCTAGTGCTTTTTTGTAATCTTTTCCTATCATGACTGCTTTTGAAGTCAACCTAGTTTTATTTAAGTTTTGGTATATCATTTTTGTGGCCAAGTGATTTTTTTCGCAAAGATAGGCTTTTCTTGCACCTCTACTTAAAAATTCAATTGCAATTGCTCCACTTCCTGCAAATAAATCTAGAATGATAGAATCTTGAATTTCAAATTGTAAAATACTAAATAAGGATTCTTTCACTCTATCTAATGTTGGCCTTGTAGTGACATCATTTATTGAATTTAATTTTGTTCCTCTTGCTGTTCCACTAATTACTCTCATAGTACCTCTTATGATATACATCTATTTTATAGCTTTTAGCCAATATGTCAATAATTTTAACACAATTGTAATATTATTTTAATGTAATTGTAATACTGTTATCATTTTGTAATATTTCTTAGGCGTATTATATAACAAGTTATGTTAAATGTAAAGGAATTTTAGGAAAATTTTAAGGCACCTTGAGAGGGTGCCTTAAGTCGCTTACGTATGAGCTGCTAATTGCCTGAGCTCTAGGCTCAAGGTCACTTTTAAAGTACGACGAGCACAGGACGGAAACCGTAAACGGTATTGGCTTCGCCAGCGGAATAGTGGAAATAGAACGCACCAGCAGTGGTGGTATTACCACAACCGCCCCCACGATGAAAGAACGGACCAGTCGTGTAAAGGAAGACCGAGTAGTCTTGATGCCACGACCCACTACTGCTGTTTCCCACATTTGACGTCTCGTATACAACATCTCCATATTTTCCTTGATTTGCTGCATAATTATTTGAATAACTATCTGTCGTTCCTACTGCATATACATCTTTCGTATAGCTTGCTCCTTTGATTAATTCTTCTCCTACCTCATATCGATTATCACTACTTGCTGCTCCTTCTGTTCCTGGCTCTTTTACATAACTATTATCTATATATGCTGCTACTCTTTCATACGCTCCTCCACTCATATCATAAATTCCATAGATATTTCCTGTTGTACTTGCTTGCACTCCATACGTTTTGTCTGTATATGCGTAAGTATCTGCTGTTGAGCCTACACTTGGCCCCGTTCCTGCTTGTCCTGTTAGATACTTGTTATTTGGGTTAATCCAGATTTCTCCATTTTTTCCATATTCACTTCTGCTTAAATATGCCACTGCTCCCCATTCACTATTTTTCATTAAATGACTATTGAGACTTGCGTTTCCTAATGTCGTTCCTGC
>CALYAE010000061.1 GCA_944393435.1 uncultured Clostridia bacterium | reverse complement strand
CATGATAATTTCCATGCGTAATTTCTCCTTCAATTTCTATCCAAGCATGATCTTCATATTGTTTAGAGTCTTTCCACTCACATAAAAATCCAACCACAACAGTTTGAAAATCAGATGAAATAATCATGTCTCTAGCTAGCACAAACTGATTTTCGTTAAAATCTAACATACGAAATACATAGCCTGAAAATTTAATTTTTTGACCTACATAGTCATCTATATTTTCATGAACCGTCTTTAAGACATTAGTGTAGTTTTGCACTGTTAATTCTTGCACTTCATTTACAGGAATAGCATCATTTGTTTTAAAAAAACTATTTCCTAAAATACGATAGCAAATAACTGCTGTGATAATGAAAATTAACACAAACAATATTGCTAAAAATATTTTTCCTAATTTATTCCCATTCACTTTAAAATTTAAAATAAACATGTTTCATCACCTTTCATTTAACTTAATAAAAAATATGTACAAAACATGTAAAATATGATAAATAGTCTACTTTTTTCCTTGCGATTTTTTTCTAAAAGTGATATAGTATCATAGATAAGATTTCACATTTTAGAAAGGATGAAAAATACATGGGATTATTTAAAACATACAGTGAAAAAGAAGTAAAGAGAATTAAGCCAATCATTCAAAAAATTAATGACTTGGAACCAGAAATAGAAAAATTAACAGATGAGCAGTTAAGAGCAAAAACTCCAGAATTCAAAAAACAATTAGAAGAAGGGAAAACTTTAGATGATATTTTACCTGAGGCTTTTGCTGTTGTACGTGAGGCATCTAAAAGAGTATTAGGCATGAGGCATTTTGATGTACAATTAATAGGTGGAGTTGTATTACATCAAGGTAGAATTGCAGAAATGAAAACTGGTGAAGGTAAAACATTGGTAGCAACTTTGCCCGTTTACTTAAATGCACTAACTGGAAAAGGAGTTCATGTTGTTACTGTAAATGACTATTTGGCTAAAAGAGATAGTGAATGGATGGGAAAAGTATATAAGTTCTTAGGTCTAACAGTAGGATTAGTCATTGCTGGTATGGAACCTGAAGCAAAAAGGATAGCCTATCATGCAGACGTTACTTATGGTACAAATAATGAATTTGGATTTGACTATCTAAGAGATAATATGGTTATCTATAAAGAACAATTAGTACAAAGAGAATTAAATTATGCTATCATAGATGAAATTGATAGTATTTTAATTGATGAAGCGCGTACTCCACTAATTATTTCAGGACGTGGAGCACAATCCTCTGATCTTTATAAAAAAGCTGATAACTTTGTAAGAAGATTAACTCCAAAAGTAATTGTGGAAGAAGATATTAAAAATGAAGAACAGTTAGAAGATAATGAAAATTACGATTATATCGTTGACTTAAAAGCAAAATCAGCCTCTTTAACACAAAAAGGTATTAAAAAAGCAGAAAAAGAATTTGGATTAGAAAATTTTAATGATATTGAAAATTCTGAGTTAGTTCATAATGTTAATCAAGCACTTCGTGCTCATGGAATTATGAAAAAAGATATTGATTACATTGTAAAAGATGGGGAAGTATTAATTGTTGATGAATTTACAGGAAGAATTATGTATGGAAGAAGATATAACAATGGTCTTCATCAAGCGATTGCAGACAAAGAACATGTAAAAATAGCTGATGAATCTAAAACTTTAGCAACAATTACCTTCCAAAACTATTTTAGAATGTATGGTAAACTTGCTGGCATGACTGGTACAGCGATGACAGAAGAGGCTGAATTTGAAGAAATTTATCATTTAGATGTAATTGAAATTCCAACCAATAAACCAATGATCCGTGAAGATCAAGATGATGTTATTTATAAAAATGAAGCAGCCAAATTTAGAGCTGTTATTCAAGATATTAAAGATTGTCATAGCAAAGGGCAACCAGTATTAGTAGGTACAGTTTCTATTGAAAAATCTGAAAAACTAAGCAATATGTTAAAAAAAGAAGGAATTAAACATGAAGTATTAAATGCAAAATTTCATGAAAAAGAAGCTGAAATTATTGCGCAAGCTGGTAAATATGGTGCGGTAACTATTGCTACAAATATGGCAGGTCGTGGTACTGATATTATGCTTGGTGGAAATAGCGAATATCTAGCAAAACAAGCTATGAGAAAACAAGGATATACAGATGCACAAATTGAACAGGCAACAGCTTTTAATGAAACAGATGACCAAGAAGTTTTAGAAGCAAGAAAACGATTTAAGAATCTACAAGAGCAGTTTGATAAAGAGATTAAAGAAGAAAAACAAAAAGTAATTGAAGCCGGTGGTTTAAAGATTATTGGTACAGAAAGGCATGAATCTAGAAGAATTGATAATCAGCTACGTGGACGTAGTGGTCGTCAAGGTGACCCAGGAAAATCTAGATTTTATATTGGTCTAGATGATGATTTAATGAAAATTTTTGGTGGAGATATCATTACTAGAGTGTATAATACACTAGGAGCAGATGAAGATATGCCGATTCAGGCAAAAATTCTTTCTAATGCTGTGGAATCTGCACAAAGAAAAGTAGAAGGCAGAAACTTTAGTATTCGTAAAAGTGTACTACAATATGATGATGTAATGAATGTACAAAGAGGAATTATCTATGCACAAAGAAGAAAAGTTCTAGATGGTGAAAACTTAAAAGAATCAATTGAAAAAATGATGGATTCTCTTATTGAATCAACTGCTCATGAATATCTAGCAGATATGGATTCTTTTAACAAAGAAGCAATGATGCAGGATATTACTGTAAACTTTGGCATTACCCAATTAGATTCTTTGGAGAAAGATAAAATTAAAATAGAGGAAGTAATTCAAGAATTAAAACAAAAAGCACATTCTATTTATGAAGAAAAAGAGCAAACCATTGGGCAACAAAATATGAGAGAGTTAGAAAGAGTAATCTTACTAAAAATTGTTGATGAAAGATGGATGAATCACATTGATGAGATGGAAGAATTAAAAAATGGTATTGGTCTTCGTGCTTATGGTCAGAAAGATCCAGTTGTGCAATACCGACTAGAAGGTGCAGATATGTTTGACCAGATGAACTTAGATATTCGTACGGATGTAGTAAAATTTTTGATGAATGCTAGAAAAAGGGAAAATAATATGCAGAGAACTACTTCAGTAAAAATTACAGCAGAGGGATTGGATAATACTAATGTAAAGGATCTAGAAGGAGTTGCACCAAGAAAATCTGGAGGGAACCATACAGTAGTGAACACTGAGCCAAAAGTAGGAAGAAATGACCCATGCCCTTGTGGTTCGGGTAAAAAGTATAAGAACTGTTGTGGAAAGAACGCATAGCACCTGTGTTTAAAGCATTTTACAAAAATCGAAAATTGGGTGACAAAATTAGGTTGTCACCCAAACTTAAATAAAAAAT
>CALYAE010000060.1 GCA_944393435.1 uncultured Clostridia bacterium | reverse complement strand
AAAAATTTGATTTTGTCATTTGTGTTTTCTATGTTTAATTCTTTTTTTAGAATTTTTACTTTAAATTCTACTAAAGAAATACTGTTATCTACACATTTTTGAAACCTTTCTGCTCCATATTTAATGACATATTCATCTGGATCTTTTGCTCCTTCTATTTGTAAAACTCTAATATCACATCCCAAATTTTGAAGAATTTCCATTCCTCTTAAAATCGCTGCTTGTCCAGCGCCATCTGCATCATATCCTAAAATAACTTGTTGACTATGACGTCTTAACAATCTTCCTTGTGCTTCTGTCAAGGCAGTTCCTAAAGATGCAACAACATTAGTAATTCCTCTTTGATATAGAGAAATGGCATCCATATAGCCTTGTACAATAATGATTTTTTTGGTGTCATATTTTTTAGCTACATTAAGTCCAAATAAATTTCTACCTTTACTGTAAACAATATTTTCTGGTGAATTAATATATTTGGGCTTACTATCATCTAGCACTCTTCCCCCAAAGGCAATTACTCTTTCTCTTACATCTTGAATAGGAAACATGAGCCTTTTGCGAAAAGAGTCCATATAAGTGCCATCTTGTGTTTTTTTAATCAAACTAGATGCTAGCATTTCTTCTTGCGTAAACCCTTTTTCTTTTAATAATAGATATAATTCATTAAAGTTACCAGAATAACCAATGAGAAAGGCCTTTAAAGTACGATTATCTAGTTTTCTTTGTTTGATATACTCTTGTGCTATTTTAGACGTAGGCTTGTACAAATTTTCGTGATAAAATTGTGCTGCTATTTGGTTGATTTCATATACTCTTTTTTTCATTTTAGCAGTTTTATCATCTTCATAATTGTCAAGAGTGGGAAGCTCTATTCCTACTCTGTTTGCTAGAACTTCTAGTGTATCTTTAAAATCTAAACCTTCTATTTTGGAAATAAAGTGAATGACATTTCCACCTGCACCACAACCAAAACAATGAAATATTTGCTTATCTGGTGAAACAGCAAAAGAGGGAGATTTTTCTTTATGAAATGGACATAATCCGAAGAAATTCCTCCCACTTCTTTTTAAGGTAACATACCCAGAAATAACATCTACTATATCATTGCTTGATCTAATCTCTTCAATTAATTCATCACTATATCTTACCAATTTATCGATACCTTTCTTTTCTATCATTTATATTATTCGACATAAAGTCAAGAAATCCTTCTACACAATATGACAAATAACATTTTTTTACAAATAGAAAAAGACGATTTTTGTCGTCTTTTTGCTTTTTGTTTTATTTTCTGTTTATGTATTATAAATTTTCTGATGAGTTTGATTCATCCTCAAAAGGAATGAATTTATTAACTACATTACTATTTAAATCCACAGCTTGATGTGGCGCCCTATATTCTTCAAAGGAAACATTAATCTTATTTTCTATTAATTCTTCTACTTCATCTTGAGATGCGTGTTCTGCTAAAACAAGTTCACTTACTAAAATTTGTTTTGCATTATTTAGCATTTTTTTCTCTCCTGTGGATAAGCCTTTTTCTTTTTGTTTAAAACTTAAGTTTCTTACTACGTCTGCTACTTCATAGATACTTCCACTTTTCATTTTTTCCATATTATCTCTATATCTTTTATTCCAATTTTGAGACATTTGTGTTTCATCTTCTCCCAAAATGGAAATTACTTTTTCTGCTTCTTCTTTTCCTATTACATTTCTGACGCCAATTTGTTCTGCTTTTGCTGTTGGAACCATTACTTTTACTTCTCCTGGCATTTTAATAACATAATAGGCTTGGTTTTCTCCTAAAATATTTTTTTCTTCTATACTATCAATTGTACCTGCTCCGTGCATTGGGTATACAATTTTGTCTCCTACATTGAACATG
Source organism: uncultured Clostridia bacterium (assembly GCA_944393435.1). GTDB lineage: Bacteria > Bacillota > Clostridia > TANB77 > CAG-508 > CAG-273. The sequence goes on along the minus strand of CALYAE010000060.1, from coordinate 16,761 downwards.
TATAAATTCTCCTTTCTATATTATAAAATTTATCGGTTTTAATTAGTTAAGAAAGGTCTTTTAGGATCTTCTTCAACCACATTTCTATTATACTACAAAAAATGGCAAAAGTCAAAACTTTTACCATTTATTTTTAAATCTATTTACTAGTCGAACCAAATCCACCTACTCGTTCTCCTTCTGCTTTATCATCGTCTATGATTCCAAATTTTTGGAAAATACCTTGTCCAATACATTCTCCTTTTTTTACTTCTACTGGTTCTGCTTTTATATTGTAAAAAGCAAACATGATATGTCCATCATTGTCAGGGTTTCCATAGTAATCACTATCAACAATTCCAACACTATTTGCGAGTACCAATCCTTTTTTCTTTGGATTAGAACTTCTATTACAAAGCATTAAATATTCATCTTCTTGCATGTATGCTTTTAAACCTGTTTTAATTAAAGTAGGTGCTTGTCCAGGTTCAAATGCTGGTATGATGCAATCTTCTACTGCTTCTATATCATATCCTGCTGAATATTTTGTTTTACGTACTGGCATATGAATATCACTTTCTTCAAATCCTTTTGCAATTTCAAATCCTCTTATTCTTTCCATTTTTCTTTTTCCTTTCTTTGCTTGATTTTTCTTTCTTGCTTATTATATGTTATTTTAATTGTAAATTGCAAGAGTTTTTTTGCTTTCTATAAGAAAAATCTTGCTTTTTCTTAACTTGTAAGCAAGATTTAATAAGATTTATATTTTTTATTTTAAATATAATTCTGGGTCTTGTTGCTCATTATCCTTTAAAAGTTCAAAGTGAAGATGAGGTTCATCTGAAATTTCAAATGCTGCAGTATTTCCTACTGTTCCAATACTTTGTCCTTGTTTTACTTCTTCACCTTCTACCACAAACTCAGTGCTTAGAAGATTAGAATATACTGTTTTGTATCCATTTGCATGTTCTATAATCACAGTTAACCCATAACGTGGATCATTTTTAATAGAGCTTACTGTTCCATCTGCTGCTGCTTTTACAACCGTAGTTTTATCTGCTGCAATATCAATTCCATTATGAGTTGCCCAAACATCTAAAGTACTAGAATACACTAATTTGTTATTAGCAAATTCCTTCATGATGTCTCCTTCCACTGGCTTTTTAAACTCTGGATCTGGTTGTTTTTGAGTTTCTTCTTCTTTATTTTTCTCCGTATTTTGGCTATTATCTTGACTTTTATTTGTTTGACTGCTCTTTGTAGTAGTAGTGTTTTCTTTACTTTCGTCTTCTTTTTCTTCTACTTTACTTGTATTAACTGCAATTTTTGACGAATCTTCTTGGCTATTTTGTGCTATTTCATTACTATTTACTCCATCTGTTATGGTATTGGTTTCATTTTGCATTTCATTAACAGTTCTACCATAAGGGTTACTTGCCTCTTCTGTTGCTGTGATGGTCCCTATTGAATTTGTATTTAGCTGTGCTAATTGCTCATCATTGTTTAACTGATTTCCATAGATTAAAAATGTAATCACAAATGCAATTACTGCCAGTGCCAAAACACTTCCTACAATATATAACATTTTTTTGGTGTCTAAGCCATCCTCTATTGGTCTTCTCCTATTTTCTCTTCTCATAAAAATAATTCCTCCTTCAATTTTTTCATTAGTATCATTATTAACAGTTTTGAGAAAATTATACAAAAAATGTTAAATATCTTCGATTTCTACTCCAGTATAAAAATGGTGAATAATCTCTTCATAAGTTTTGCCCTGTTTTGCTAAACTATCAGCACCAGTTTGACTCATTCCTACTCCATGTCCATAGCCTAAAACTTCAAAATGAATTTCATTATTTTGAATCGTTATTTTAAAATTAGCAGATCTTAAACCAAATAATGTTCTCATTTCTACGCCGGATAACTTTAAGTTTCCTACTTGAATGGTTTTTACACGATTGCCTTCTGTATATTGTGTTACTTTAATAGCATCTTCTTTTGAAAAATCAATCTCAAAATTACTGTGCTCTTTTTTTATAATTTCTTCAAATTCTTTTTTACTTACACTTACTTCTGATTCATACTGACTGTAATCTTCTTCTCCAGAAGTTTGCACAGATTGCAAGTATGGATAACCGCTTCCTCCCCATACATTGATTGGCGCTTCTGTTGCCCCACCACTATTACTATGGAAAAAAGCATTAATTGGTTTTCCTTCATAAGTAATCATTTTTCCTTGTGTTTCATTAACGCTATTTACAATTTTACTCCAGTAAACATCTTGATCTTCCTCATCCCATCTAGCAAATCTATCTTCTTTAGAAATCCAAGCCTGACAACAAGTAGAATCATCACATATATCTGCTTCTCCGTGCTTTCCTTTATTCTGTATCATTTTATATAAAGTATACGTCCTTGCTACCACAGCTTGTGCTTTTAAGGCTTCTTTTTCAAAACTAGCCGGCATTTCACTACTAACTACTCCATATAAATACTCATCTAAAGGAAGCTCTTCTATTTTGTTATTATCTTTATGTAATAGCTTTACTGTTTGATACTCACTATAATCATAGGTAGATGGTACAATCTCTTCTGCTTCTTTTTTACTTTCTGTTTCTTGATTTTGGTTGTTTGTAGTATCTTGCGGAAAAGTAGAAGTAAATAAAATAGGAGTGCAAAAACACAATAAAAAAAAGATTCCTAAATAGGTTAAATATTTTTTCATTCTCTCTCCTCATATTTTTAAATTGCAAGTTTTACTTTCATTTGTTCTAACGTTCTTCTTTCAATTCTAGAAACTTGCACCTGAGTAATTCCTAGTATTTTTGCAATTTCTGATTGTGTTTTTCCTTTGTAATAACGAAGTAAAATCACTTGTTTATCTTGTTCTTTCAAATGGCTAATTACTTGCTCTAAACATAATTGATTTGTTAGCGCATTTACTTCATCTGTCCTGCTTGCCATTTTATCTAAAAGAGTAATTCCATCACTTTCTTCGTCATAAAGTTGTTCTTCAATAGAACTGACTGGCTGAAAAGCCTCTAAGGCGAGTGCTAATTCTTCTTTACTAGTCTTTAATAACTTTGCTAATTCTTCTATTCTAATTTCTTCACCTGTTTTCTGATAATATTCATGTTTTGCTTCAAGCGCTTTTATTCCTAATTCTTTTAAACTACGACTTATTTTAACAGGACCATTATCTCTTAGATATCTTTTAACCTCTCCTAGAATATAGGGTACTGCATAGGTAGAAAGTCTTACATCAAAATTACTATCAAAACGCTTAATACATTTAATGAATCCCATCACTCCTACTTGATACAGGTCTTCTACTTCATGCCCTCTATCACGAAAGCGCTTTACAATGCTCCAAATCAATCTTTTATTCTTCTGTATCAATTCAGCCATTGCTATTTCATCACCTTGCTGTGCTTTAATAATGTCTTCTACTTTATTTTCAAATTCTTCTTGCATCAAAAAAATGCCTCCTGTATCCTAAAGTTTTTATTTTCAGTCTATTAGTGCATTTTCTTGTTCTTCTATTTTTTCTTCACTTTGCTCTTTTTTGATTTTTTTCTTCATAACAATTTTAGTACCAATCCCTACAATAGAATGTATTTCCACTTGGTCCATAAAACTTTCCATAATGGTAAAACCCATTCCAGATCTTTCTAAATTTCCCTTTGTTGTATATAATGGCTTTCTAGCAAGTTCTATATCTTCAATTCCTTTTCCACTATCTGATATTTCAATTTCAAGTTCATTATCTAGTAAGGTAGCTCTTAGCTTTATAATGCCTTGTGTATCTTCGTAAGCATGAACAATACAATTGGTAACAGCCTCTGATACTGCTGTTTTAATATCAGCAAGTTCTTCTACTGTTGGATCTAGCTGCGCTGCAAAAGCAGCAACAGTGATACGGGCAAATGCCTCATTATTGGACTTACTTAAAAAATTAAGTTCCATCTCATTATCATATCTACTTTTCATCTTTTTATTGATACCCCTTTCTTATTTTACTTTTACCATTAGGGACGTTCCTTTTTGGTAAAAAAATGATTTGAGATTCTAAACTGCTTTTTTGTTTTCTTTAAGTGGAATAATTTTTAATATTCCACTCATTTCTAGTACTTTGGTTATAGTCTTGCTTGTGTTTGTCATTTGTGCTACTCCACCAAGAAGTTTTATTAATTTATATCTTCCTATTAATAACCCTATTCCTGCACTGTCCATGAAAGAAACTTTACTAAAATCAAACACAACTTTTCTAGGCATAAATCTTGTAATTTCATAATCCATCTTCCTCCTCATTTTTTCAGTAGTATGATGATCAACTTCTTCATTAATGATAATCGTTAACTCATTTTCTACTTCATTAAATTTACTTTCCATTTGTAAATTCCTCCTTGTTTCTTGCTTGTCCTATTATACATTTTTTTCCATTTTGTTACTAGAGAAAAACTTAAGAAGTTTTGTCGATTTTTAGAAAGTTTTCGACAAATTTACCAATGAGAAACAATAGGACCAATGGGGACAGTCCCCATTGGTCCTATTGACTCTCCACATTGGTCCTTTTTGCCTTTGAAACTCTATTAGACTCTATAAAGCTCTAATTCTTTCTTCCACTTTTTCAAGCATTTCTTTATATTTTACCAATTTTTCTTTTTCTTCCTGAATTTTACTTTCAGGTGCTTTGCTCACAAAACCTGGATTAGCAAGCATTTTCTCTGCTCTTTGTACTTCTAGAATCAGTTTTTCTTTTTCTGTTTGTAATCTTTTCTTTTCTGCATCTAGATCTACTAATTCTTCAAATGGCAAATATACTTCTATTTCATTTGCTAAAACAGACATCGCATTTTGTGGTATATTTTCCTTATTTTCTTGTATGATAATTTCATTTGCAAAACCTAATTTTTGTATCATTGCTCTGGAGGCTTCTATCATTTCTTTGGCTGTTTTGGTAACAAAAATTAATTTTGATTTTTTACTTGGGTGTACATTTAAGTTGGTTCTTAAATTTCTAATTCCTGTAATAATCGTCTTTAAATTTTCAATTTGGTATTGTTCTTTTTCAAATGAAATAGATACAGCCTCATCTGCCCATTTAGAAATCATAATGCTTTCATCTTCATGATATAATTTGGTGTAAATTTCTTCTGTAATAAATGGCATAATAGGATGTAACAGTTTTAATGCTCCCTTTAATACTCTATTTAAAGTATATTGTGCCGCAAATTTAGAAGAAGAATTTTCATCATATAAGCGTGGTTTTACCATTTCAATATACCAATCACAAAATTCATTCCAAATAAAATCATATATTTTTTGAGCAGCAACTCCTAAGTCAAAATGATCTAAGTTGGAAGTTACTTGCCTTATTAGGTCTGTTAATTTAGCCAAAATCCACTTGTCTTCATCACGTAAATTTTCTGGTAGCTGTTTACTTCTAAGAAGTGCAATTTCTTCTTTATTTTCTTTTGGAAGATTGCTAAGTACAAATTTAGAAGCATTCCATAATTTATTTGCAAAGTTAGAAGATGACTCTAGCTTTTCAGGAATATAGCGAATATCATTGCCTGGAGAAATTCCTAAAACAAGAGAAAGTCTTAAGGCATCTGTACCATACTCATCAATAATTTCTAAAGGATCAATTCCATTTCCTAAACTCTTAGACATTTTTCTTCCCTGGCTATCACGTACAATTCCATGAATAAATACGGTATCAAATGGTATTTTTCCCGTTTGTTCTAGGCTAGAAAATATCATTCTTGCTACCCAGAAAAAGATGATATCATAACCGGTTACCAAGGTGTTAGTTGGGAAAAAGTATTTGAAATCCTCTGTTTCTTCTGGCCAACCTAAGGTTGAAAATGGCCATAGTGCTGAACTAAACCAAGTATCTAAAGTATCTTCATCTTGTTTTAAATGTGTACTTTGACATTTGCTACATTTATTTGGTACTTCTTCTGAAACAATTATTTCACCACATTCTTCACAATAATATGCTGGAATACGATGTCCCCACCATAATTGTCTTGAAATGCACCAATCTTGAATGTTTTCCATCCAATTATAATAGATTTTGTCAAATCTTTCAGGAACGAATTTGATTTTTCCTTCTCTTACTACTTGAATGGCAGGTTTTGCTAAAGGCTGCATTTTTACAAACCATTGCTCTGAAATATGTGGCTCAATCGTTTTGTGGCAGCGATAACATTTTCCTACATTATGGCGATAATCTTCCACTTTTACTAAGTAGCCTTCTTTTTCTAGTCTTTCTATAATTTTTTGTCTTGCCTCTTTTAAATCCATTCCTGCATATTCAGGTACTAAGTTTCCCATTTTGAAGTTTTCGTCAAATACAGGAATGATTTCTAAATGATGTTTTAACCCTGCTTGATAATCATTGACATCATGTGCTGGAGTTAGCTTAACACAACCTGTGCCAAAGTCTTTTTCCACAAATTCATCTGCTATTACTGGAATTTCCTTATTCATAATTGGAAGAATAACAGTTTTTCCAATTAAGTCTTGATATCTTTCATCTTCTGGATGTACTGCAACACCTGTATCTCCGAGCATGGTTTCTGGTCTTGTAGTTGCTATAATTACACTTTTATCTTCTTGCCCTTTAATAGGATAGCGAATATACCACAAATGTGCATTTTCTTCTTCATATTCTACTTCTGCATCAGAAATGGAGGTATTGCAGTTTGGACACCAGTTAATCATTTTCTTGCCTTTGTAAATAAGCCCTTTTTTATATAGCTTTACAAAAACATGTTTTACAGCATGGGATAAACCTTCGTCCATGGTGAAACGTTCTCTTGACCAATCACATGAACAGCCTAGTTTTTTTAATTGACTTAAGATAGCACCACCATATTCTTTTTTCCATTCCCATGCTTTTTCTAAAAATCCTTCTCTTCCTAGTTCTTCTTTGGTGATTCCTTCTTCTTTTAATTTTTCTACAATCTTAGCTTCTGTTGCAATTGCCGCATGATCAGTTCCTGGTAACCATAATGTATTAAAACCTTGCATCCTTTTATATCGAATCAAAATATCTTGTAGTGTTTCATCTAAGGCATGCCCCATGTGCAATTTTCCTGTAATATTAGGTGGTGGAATTACAATGGTATATGGTTTTTTCGTTTTATCTTCTGATGGTTTAAAATAGCCTTTTTCTTCCCAATTCTGATAGATTCTTTCTTCAAAATCTTTTGGGGTAAATTTTCCTTCTAATTCATGTTTGTCACACATTTTTGTTTTCCTCCTTTTGATTTATTTAATTATAATAATAAAAAAACTCGTCCTTATTTTCATAAGGGCGAGGTATTATTTCTCACGGTACCACCTTAATTTAACAATGTTTTATTTTGTTAATCTTAATACTTTTAACGCAAGTATACGGATAAACTTACTTTCTTTTTTTTTCAGCCTATCAGCTCCAAAGCTACCTTCAGTTTCTTTTTCTAGCAGAAGTTTTCAGCCTATGACTTCTGTTCTCTTTTCTAGTTTTAAGAAAACTTACTCCTCTTTTTCTTTGCTTTTACTATGTATTTTATCTTAGCATAATTTCTTTTATTTTTCAAGGGAAAAGTACAAATCTGTATCATTTTCCATTTTTCTACATAAAATATTAATAAAAAACACTTTAGATTTGGAGGCACAAAAAGAAAAATATGCAAAATACTTTAAATAATTTACCATTAGGGAAAACAGCAAAAATTCAATCTCTAGAATGTAGTGGTTCTATTCGAAGAAGATTACTGGATTTAGGATTAGTAAAAAATACAAAAGTTACCCCTATTTTAAAAAGTCCAAGTCGGGGATCCTACTGCTTTTGAAATTCGTGGCAGTGTCATTGCTTTAAGACAGGAAGATAGTAAAAATATTATAATAGATGTTTAAATCATCTCTAATTTTATCACAATTTTTTTACTCACCTCATAAAATTTTATGAGGTGATTTGCATGGGGCTTACTGCAAGTTCTACTGGAAGTAAAGCAATGGAAAAAGATATTTTTGAAAAAAGCACAGATTGTGATTATACAGTTGCTATTGCCGGCAATCCCAATGTTGGGAAATCCACCATTTTTAATGGTTTAACTGGCATGCATCAACATACTGGTAACTGGCCTGGCAAAACAGTTGCTAATGCTACTGGTATTTGTCACTTTTCTGATCATAATTTTTTATTAGTAGATATTCCAGGAACTTATTCTCTAATGAGCCATTCAGAGGAAGAAGAAATTGCAAGAAATTATATATGTTTTGGAAATCCTGATGCTACGGTTATTATTGTAGATGCTACTTGTTTAGAAAGAAACTTAAATTTAGTTTATCAAACTATGGAAATTACACCGAATTTAATTTTATGTGTAAATTTATTAGATGAAGCAAAGAAAAAAGGGATTTGGATTGATTTTGAATTATTAGAAAAAATGCTTGGTATTCCAGTTGTTGGAACGATTGCTAGGAAGAAAAAAACATTAAAAAAACTCATGGAAAAAGTAAATGGCGTTTGCAATGGTAGTATTCACCCTACTCCTAAAAAAATTGAATACCCTGCTTTAATTGAAGAATGTATTGCCTTACTTTCTCCTACTGTTAGTGAAATTTTGCCCAAAGATAGAAATTATCTTACTCGTTTTGTTTGTTTAAAACTCATGGATAGAGATGAAAAAATCTTAACTTCTATTGAGAAAAATCTGAAAATCAATTTGCTAGAAAATGTGGATATTGCCCTAAAGTTGATTCAGATTCATAGTAAATTATCTAGAAAAAATCTTGAAAATACAGATCATTTTCGCGATGAAATCGTTTCTAATATTGTATTTCGAGCCGAAACTTTAAGTCAAGATGTTTGCCATTATGAAAAAGAAGGTTATCATGATAGGGATCGAAAAATAGATAAAATTTTAACCTCTAAAAAATTTGGAATTCCTATCATGATTTTGTTTTTAGGAATTGTATTTTGGCTAACCATTGTAGGGGCGAATTATCCATCTTCTGCTCTTTCTAGTTTATTTAGCTATCTACAAGAAAAACTTTTGTGGCTACTAAATAGTTTACATGCTCCTGCTTTTCTTACCAGCATTTTAATAGATGGTATTTATACCACTTTAACTTGGGTAATAGCAGTGATGCTTCCCCCTATGGCAATCTTTTTTCCTTTGTTTACTTTGTTAGAAGATTTAGGGTATCTTCCTCGTATTTCTTTTAATTTGGATAAATATTTTAGGAAGGCTTGCAGTTCTCGGAAAACAGGCGTTAACCATGTGCATGGGATTTGGTTGTAATGCCGCTGGAGTTGTAGGTGCTAGAATTATTGATTCCCCTCGTGAAAAATTAATTGCAATTTTAACCAATAATTTTGTACCTTGTAATGGTCGTTTTCCCTTTTTAATTACAATTAGTACCATTTTTATTGGTAACACTTTAGCAAGTGGCTTTGCCTCTTCTTTTATTTCTACTTTAGTGGTTTTACTGGTAGTTTTGCTTGGTATATTGATGACTTTATTTATTTCCAAACTATTATCAAAAACCATTTTAAAAGGTGTTCCTTCTAGTTTTATGTTAGAACTTCCACCTTATAGAAAGCCACAATTTGGTAAGATTTTGGTTCGTTCTATTTTTGACAGAACCTTATTTGTTCTAGGAAGAGCCGTTTCCATTGCTGCTCCTGCTGGTCTTGTAATTTGGCTCTTTGCCAATATTACAATAGGTGATTTAAGCCTGCTTACTTATGTAGCAAACTTCTTAGATCCGTTTGCTAATTTAATGGGGTTAGATGGTTATATTTTAACAGCTTTTATCCTTGGGCTTCCCGCAAATGAAATTGTATTACCTCTTATTTTAATGAGTTATATGCAAAAAGGAGTTTTAATAAATCTAGAGGATCCTAATTTAGTTGGCCAAATTTTAATTCAAAATGGATGGACTCTGCTTACTGCAATTAATGTTATGCTATTTACACTACTTCATTTTCCTTGTAGTACCACTTTAATGACCATTAAAAAAGAAACAGGAGGCTTTAAATGGTCTGTTCTTGCCTTTTTACTTCCTACTGTTTGTGGTATCGTACTTTGTATGCTAACTACTGGTATTTGGAATTTAGTGATGTTAATATAATGTTTTTCTGATTCTATTTGCAATTTTACATAAAATATATTATAATATCTTTATTCCAAATATTTTAATTAGTCAAAAATAAGGAGGACAAATGAAATTATGTACTTTAAGTCACCTACTGAAGAGTTTTGGAGTTTTGATGGAAAACAGTGGGATTTAGTTACTTACTATGATCTGTTTCCTTCGAAAACTCGGCAGCTCCCTATGCTTAGTACGTTTTATCTAGGTAGATTAGAAGAATTGGGAATCCATTTTAGAATGGAAGGAGAAAAACATTGCGTCATTTTCAATCCTTTATATGAAGAGTATGAAGAAGTTGAAGCAAGAGTAGACCCAAAAGTAATTTCTAGCTATCATCTAGCAAATACTACTTATAAAGGGATTGCTCCTTCTATCGTCTTGGCTGAAAATGCTAATAGGCGAAGGGGCACAAAATGTAAAAGCCTTGGCTAATATGCTACAAGTAAGTCGTATTCAATTTATTCCTATCGCTGAAGACTAATTTTCACATAGCGTATTGCTATAAAAAAACTGAGTTTCTAAGGTATTTCCTTAAGAAAACTCAGTTTCTTTTACTTTTTAAAATGGTATTTTAATAATTTTCACAATTTACTTCAAAGTATGCTTGTGGATGTTTACATACTGGGCAAACAGCTGGCGCTTCTACACCAACATGAATGTGACCACAGTTTCTACATTTCCAAACAGTAATACTTCCTTTTTTAAATACTTCTCCATTTCCTAAGTTGTCTAATAATTTTCTATATCTTTCTTCATGGTGTTTTTCAACTTCTGCAATTCCTCTAAAAGTAGCAGCAATTTCTAAAAATCCTTCTTCTTCTGCTGTTTTAGCAAAGTTTGCATACATATCTGTCCATTCATAATTTTCTCCAGCAGCAGCATCTGCTAAGTTAGATTTAGTATCTCCAATTCCTTGTAAATATTTGAAATGAAGTTTAGCATGTTCTTTTTCATTTTCAGCTGTTTCTAAAAAAATCGCTGCAATTTGTTCATATCCTTCTTTTTTTGCAACACTTGCAAAATAAGTATATTTGTTTCTTGCTTCTGATTCTCCAGAAAATGCTGCTCTTAAATTAGCTTCTGTTTTTGAGCCTTTTAATTCCATGATTATTACCTCCTAAAATAAATTTGAGAATGATTCTCATTTTGTCCTTATCATATATCAAATCATAAAGGTTGTCAAGCTAAAAATGAAAAGAAACTAAAATAAATTTTAAACTTCTTCTGCTATTAAATCGTAATCTTTTACCTTCGTAATTTTACACTTTACAAACTCTCCAGGTGTTAGTTTCTTTGAGGATTTTACATAGATAACTCCATCTATTTCTGGAACATCCATATAGCTTCTTCCTACATAAAATACCTCTCCTTTTTTATCTTGCTGTATCCCTTCGATCATTACTTCATAAATGAGTCCCACTTTTTGCTCCAAATTTTGCCTTACTATTTGTTGTTGTAATTCCATAATTTTACGATATCTACTTTGCTTTGTCTTAGGATGAACTTGCTCTTTTAATTTCTCAGCCGGTGTTCCTTCTTCTTTTGAAAACATAAAAGCACCTAATTTATCAAATTTTGCTTCCTGCAAGAAATCATATAATTCTTCAAAATCTTCCTTAGTTTCCCCTGGGAATCCAACCATTACAGTGGTACGCAAAATTACATTTGGTAGTTTTGTTCTTAATTTTGTAATTAAATTTCTAATGCTAGCCCCATCACTTTTTCGATTCATTCTCTTTAAAACTGAGTCTGCAATATGCTGAATAGGAATATCAAAATAAGGGCATATCTTTTCATTTTTTTGAATCACATCTATTAATTCATCTGTAATTGTTTCAGGATATGCATATAAAAAGCGAATCCATTTGATTCCTTCTATCTCACATAATCTTTTCAGTAACTGTGCAAGCATCGGCTTTTGATAAAGATCCATTCCATATTTTGTAGTATCTTGTGCTGTTAAAATGATTTCTTTATATCCGTTTTTAGCTAACTTTTTTGCTTCTTCTATGATGGATTCCATCTTTCTACTAACAAGTGGACCACGAATTTTTGGAATCGCACAATAAGTACAATAATTACTACATCCATCTGCTATTTTTAAGTAGGCATAATTTGCACCAGTTGAAATTACTCGATCTGTTTGTTCTAAAAAACTGCTAGTATTCCTTAAGCTGTCTTTCTTCTTTTTGTTTTCTAAATGGTTTTGTTTTGTAAGTAAATTTTCTATTTGTTCCCATAAAGTGTCATATTCTTGATATTTAATATATAGGTCTACTTCTGAAATTTCTTTTTCTAGTTCTTCTTTATATCGCTGAGGCAAACATCCCATAACAATTAGGTATTTACAGTTTTTTTCTTTATATGCTGCCATCTCTAAAATGGTAGAAATGGCTTCTTCTTTGGCAGATTGAATAAACCCACAAGTATTAATTACAATGATTTGTGCTTTTTTCTCGTCATTTACTACTTCATGGCCATGTTTTTGAAATATGGCTATTGTTTTTTCTGTATCTACTAAATTTTTGTTACATCCTAAGGAAATAAATCCCACCTTCATCCTAAATCCTCCATCTTATTCTACTACTTTTTCTAATAATTCTAATCCTTCTAATAATTCTTGATATGTTTTTTTATCTACAATTTCTTTATTTCCACTTGCATAGGCTTTAGCTGTTCCTTTCATGTCAATTAATTCATAGCGATTTTGTGCATTTTCTCCATGATCTAGCACATAGATTGGAGTATAATCTACTTTACTTAAATAGACTTTACCGTCCTCTCCGCTTTTTCTAAGTTCAATATTTAAAACTAGTTCGATTTTAGAATTTGCATGATTGATTGAAGAAATATAATTTCCTAAAGAATATGCGATAAATACATTTTCTCCGTTACTGTTTTGTCTTATTTCCATTGGTTGAATCACAGCTGGGTGATTTCCTAAAATAACATTTGCTCCGTTTTCAATTAAAAAATCTGCTATTTCTTCTTGCTCTTTACTTGGCGTGGCTACATAATCTTCTCCCCAATGCATAATAACAAAAATATACTGTGCGTTTTGTTTTGCATATTCCAAATCCTTTTTTGCTTTTTCCTTACTATATATATTAAGAGTTTCTAGTTCTTCTTTTGATTTTGAACTTTGGTCTTCTACTCCATAAGTATAAGAAAGAAAGGCAATGTCTGTATTTTTAATAGTTTGAATGGTTACGGTATTTTCTCCTAAAGCATCTCCTACTGTTGCAAAACCTAATTCTTGTAAATAGTCTTTGGTTTGTTTTAAACCTACTACCCCATAATCTAAACTATGGTTAGTACTAATGCTTACCAAATTTACACCTGTGTTTCTCACTGCTTGTGCAAATTCTTTTGGGCTATTCCTCTTTCCATAGCCTGAATAGCTATTATTAGTAAAATTCGTTTCCATAGTACCTAAAATAATATCACTTCTTTTTAGAAAGCTAGTAATATTTTGAAACATGTGGGTAAAACTATATGTTTTCGTTTCTTCTTGATAAGCATCTTGTAGCATTTCTTCTCCACATAAAATATCCCCTACTGCTGATAGTCGAATAATACTATCTCTTTTCGTGCTATTAGAATCAGCAATATTTTGAATGGTTTCTTCAAAGATTGATTCGATTTTTTGATTTAATTCTTCACTTTGTTTTGCTAGTAATTGTTCGTCTAGATAGTTACGATAAAAGATAGTTCCTAAACAGATTGCAATGATTGTAAGTAAAATTGTAAGTAAAATGAGGAACATCTTTAAACTAATCACATCGGTTATTTTTTTAAAACTTCGTTTGTTTCTTCGATTTCTTGCCATTTGTATCACCTTGTATTAATTTATCATATTTTGGAAAAGAAGTAAAGAAAAAAAAGGACTTACGCCCTTTTTCTTTTAAAACTTTGTTAATATTTTTTACTGCTACTGACTTTTTCAATTTCCACATAATTATTTCTCATTTTTCCTTGAACAGTGATAAAATCATCTTTACTTATATTTTTAAATACATCATCTGCTGTTTCATTATATGCATGTAACTTAATCACTTGGCCATCTAATAATTTTAATTCAAGTTCTACAATAGAAATATGTTTTTTATCTAAACTTTTCTTTTGATGATTGTATATAAATTTTAAATCTATTTTGTTGATTACTTTACCACATAAAAAGCATAAATTTATCATGATAAGCTACGTCTCCTATCTCATATTATAATATAATAATTCATTCAGAAAGTTACATTTGTTTTATATTTTTTAAATGAGCATAAAATTTATATGTTCTATTTTATATACAAGCAAATACTTATATTATAAAACCTACTAATATAAATTTTATTGATACATGTTTACCTTTTTAGCATATTGTAGCATCCATTTTCATAAACTGCTTTATTATTAGATTGCATGTAATGCCAATTAATATACTTTTTGGAAGGAATAAATCTCTTTAATACTAATACTTTTACTGTACCCATTCCGTGAAATGAGCAATCTCAAATTGTATTAGAGTGTGGGCCTAGTGGAGATGTTGGGATTGTTGGTGTTATTGGCCTTTTGATTTATCCCTCATTATGTAAAATATTTTCTTCGTTAAATTGCGAATATTAGCATAATGAATATATCCTATATGCCCTGCTAAATATTTTTTAGCTTCTTTACTATTTATCTTTCCATTTTTTATAAGACATTTTAACTCTTTTATCTTTTTTAAACACATTTTAGCTTCTTTTTTGGTTTCTACCAATAATATCATATCATCAAGGTAGCGAAAATAATACTTACCTTTTAAACTGTGCTTAATATATTGATCTAATTCATTTAAATAAATATTTGCAAAAATTTGTGAGGTATAATTTCCTATTGGCAAGCCTTTTCTTTTGCTTGATGCATTTTCTAACTCTTCTTTTGTACAATTAGAATAGATGATTTCTTGTAATAACCTTAATAGCTTTTTATCTGTGATTTTTCTTTTTAGTATTTGAAACAATATATCTTTATCAATATTATCAAAATACTTTTTGATATCCATTTTTAAAATTTTCCTATTTCAGAAATATGTGCCATCGCAATATCAAATTTTTTCTCATCAATCCATCGATTCTTTACCATCAATCTTAAAAATATTCTTTGACAATTTAAATCTACATCTATTTTATCAATATAATACAATCTTTTGCTTTCCTCTATTTTCACAATGTACATTACATTTTTTAACATTTCATACATGGATACTTTATATTCATTACCTATACTAAATTTTTCTGTTCTTGGTAATTTCATTAGTAGATTCAACATATATTCCATATATCTTTCTACTTTTGGTATTAATAATAATGGTTGTTCTTCCATATTCATACCTTATAGTTTCTTTATCTTTTCTATTGCTTGATTTGTTAAATTGTTTTGCTTAAAATTCCAAGAACATTTTTCACAATCGAAACACTTTCTATCTTCTGCTACTGGTGATAGTATAATTCTTTTCAAAAGCTCATATTGTTTTTCTTTCTTTGCTTTTTTAGAATAATAGTCATAAATTGCCACAGATATATTTTTAGCAATTATTTTCCTTACAAATTTATCAATTTTTATAACTGGTATTGCACACTTACATATATTTTTAGAAATACATATAGGATTTAGTCCAAATTGTTCTTTTAGTAATACTGCATCTTTTCCTACTCCATAAAAGAAAATTCCACAACGTATTAGTACCAAATAGTCAAGATTTTCTGGTTTGTTTTGTATTTCTTCCACAATTTTTAAAAACTTCATGATTTTCTCCTTTCCTTGTGTTGGTATATATTTTTTGGGTAAAAAAATATATACCACGCAAGTGGTATACCACGCAAGTTAATACTTTTCTTGTGGCATTTTGTTAATGCCAACAAGCAAAGTATTGATTGCGAGGTACTCCCACACGGGGAGTACCTAACCGCAATCCGTTAGTTCTAATTTTTCTTTTGTCCTCCTGGTTGCTATAAACTCTTTCACTGCTCAGTGCTGCTTATATAAAGTGTGGGCCTAGTGGAGATGTTGGGATCGTTGTCGTAGTCCGGAACGCCGTTGCCGCGGTCAGAAGCAGGATAGTCAGAACCAGAAAGACGGTAATTGCCACCACGAGAAACACGAAAGCTGGTGAGATTGGCCTCTTGGGTCCATTCGAAAGTATTTCCAGCAAAATCATAGATATTATTTGCTTTCCAATTTTCACTATGTCCTGCTTCAAATACTTTTGTTCCTGCACCTGTTACTTGTTTATCTGCTGATACTGAGTCATTATAATTACTATGATTTCCCCAAGTGCTAGAATCTTCTGTATTATATTTTTTTGTTGCTAACCATGCTACTACTTCATCCCATTGATTTCCATAGATCATCGTTGTTTTGGCTGTTATTTCACTTTCTTCTTTCTCACTATTATTTACTAAACTCATACATGCTTTCTTTAAATTGTACCAATTCTGCTGAGTAATAACTGGCCCTTCCTCTTCTACTGTTGGGCTTCCTATCGTTCCTGTTAACTCATATCTTCCAATATAAAATCCTCCATATTGCTCTATACTATCATGTATCTCTAAATACTCTGCTACCATTTTATCTGCCATATCTTTTGTG
>CALYAE010000059.1 GCA_944393435.1 uncultured Clostridia bacterium | reverse complement strand
ACTTATTTGATCTTCCAAATTTATATTATCTACATTGCTTCCATTTACTGGTTCTTGCAATGAAATTGGTACTTGTATTGCATCCATACTTAGTACTATATCTTCTTTTGATGCACCAAGAATTTTGGAAAGCTCGTCCAAAGATGGTTCCCTATCATGTTCTCGTATAAACTGCTCTTTCTCAACTGCTATTTTATATGATAGATCTCGTATAGATCTACTAACTCTAATTGAGCTATTGTCTCTTAAGTATCTTCTAACTTCTCCGAATTATCATAGGTACTGCATATGTGGAGAATTGTACATTTTGTTCTATTTCAAAATTATCAATAGCTTTTATTAACCCTACACAACCTACTTGGAATAAATCGTCTGCATTTTCTCCCTTGCTAAAAAATCTTCTTATTACACTTAGTACAAGTCTTAAGTTCCCATTTATGAATTCTTGTCTTGCTTCATTATCTCCTTGTTTTATTCTAATAAATAATTTATGTTTTTCTTCGTTCGTTAATATTGGTAACTTTGAAGTATTAACCCCACAAATTTCCACCTTATTTATCAAGAAAAAACCTCCCTTTAGAAATAATGTTATTTTTATTATTTCCAAAAAGAGGTTTTTTTATACCTGTTTCTTTTTATACTTGAAAAAGAATTGTATTTTTCCTAGATAGACAAACATGTTTTTAAAGTCTATAGAAGTGTGTCTAAAAATTTTTAAAAATATAAATACTATTTTTTAATTTAACATAATTGAAAACACCTAATCTGCACTTATGATGGTAAGAGGATTTTGTAGTTTGGTTTAACAATGCAAAAAAAACAATTATTTTTCAACCCGTCTTGCTCATTATATCCTTCTTCATCTTATTAATTATCTTCTTTTCTAATCTTGATATGTAACTTTGGGAAATTCCAAGCATATCTGCTACTTCTTTTTGTGTTTTTTCATTTCCACTTATAAATCCAAATCTAAGTTCCATAATGTTTCTTTCTCTATTTGTTAATTTTTCAATTGAAGCTCTAAGCAAAGTTTTGTCTACTTCGTCTTCTATTCTTCTTGATGTAACATCTGGATCTGTTCCTAAAATATCAGATAATAGCAGTTCATTTCCATCTCCATCTTGGTTTAGTGGTTCATCAATAGAAACTTCCCCTTTTATTCTATTGCTTCTTCTTAAATACATTAGTATTTCATTTTCTATGCATCTCGACGCATATGTCGCTAGTTTTATATTTTTATCTGTGTTAAATGTATTTATTGCCTTCATAAGTCCTATTGTTCCAATGGAGATCAAGTCTTCTATTCCAACTCCAGTATTTTCGAACTTTTTAGCAATATATACAACTAATCTTAAGTTTCTTTCCACAAGAATTTTTCGTACACTTTCATCTCCTTTTGATAATTTATCTAATATTTCTTCTTCTTCTTTTGGCTCTAATGGAGGAGGTAGAGTTTGGCTTCCTCCTATATAATATATTGGTAAATTTTCTATTTCATCATTTCCTATATATCTTATGTACAAAGTATTTATGCTGTCTTTAAGCATCTGTAAAATGTTCATTTTTGCAACCTCTCTTTCTTTTAATTTAATTTGAAAAAGAATTGTTGTTTTGGCTAAGCGAACAAACAAGAAAACCAGAGGCATACTTTTATAGTACTGCTAAAGGATTTCTTCGTACGGTTCAGCAACGCCACAATACAATTATTTTTCAATTTTTTTGTTCTAGCAAATCCATCCCCACGATACCAAAATATTTTCCTCTTTTGCTAAACTCTTTTTCATAAATACATACTATTGCATTAGTATTTATGATTTCATCAATGTCAGTTATAACTTTTATTTCATCTACTTTTATTCCTAGCATCATTCCATTTTGTTTCCCTACAGATGTAAATGGAATAATTCTTAAACGAGTTCTGTATTCATTCTCTAGACTATCATCTTCGCCCCAATCACCTCCTAACATATTTTTACTGTTTTCTAGTAAACTTTTAGGCAAAATATCATATAGTTTATTTTTTTCTATTAGTACTACTGGATTATTACTAATAGGGTCTTTTAATAAATTTCCTGTATCTAGCATTACTTTAGTTTTTAGCTCTTTTCCATTTAGATTAATTACAATTTCATATATTAATTCATTTTTTGACATTCTAGTTTTTACTACTCTAAAAGCTATATATGTAATTGCAAATCCAACAATTCCTCCTAGCAAAGCTATTTTTATTGGATATGTTCCTATGTACACTCCATCTTTCATAAAAATATCCTGCGGTCTTACTATATACAAAAGTGCAAAAGCACACCCTCCTAATGCAAATGATACTAAGTAAAACAAAGTTAATTCTTTTACTATTGCTTTTATATTTTTTGGATTAAAAGCAATATATACCATACATAGTGAAAGAATAAATTTTACTACAATATTTGTATACAATGGAAAAATTTCCATATATGATAAAATTGCATACACAGCTCCTATTAAGCTAGATAGTAATATTCTCCAATGCTTTATTTTTAATTTTATAATATACCCTGTGCCAAATAAAATAATATAATTCATGCATAGGTTCTCAAACAAAACCACATCAATATAAACAGTCACAAACTTTCTCCTCTTAACTTTACATATATTGTACAACGCTATAAACAAAAAAGCTGTCATTTTCTAGGCACGAAA
>CALYAE010000058.1 GCA_944393435.1 uncultured Clostridia bacterium | reverse complement strand
GGCTTAAATCTCCTACATCTAATATGGTTCCTTCTAAAGCATCTGCTTTTCCTTCTTCAACTTGTTTTTCCTCATATAGTCTTACTTTTTTACTTTCTGCTTTTTCTACATTTTCTGGTGTTAATTCTTCTTGTGGATCCATATTAGCAATACGTGCATCTTTTGGAAGTACAATTTCAACACCTTTATCAAATGCTTTATTCATAAGCTCTTTTGCGGTATCTAATTTATCTTCCTCATATTTTGAATTTCCAATATCATATCCTTTTGCTTTTAAAAAGGTATTTGCCATAGCACCACCAATTAAAATTTTTTGTGCTTTTTCCATTAAAGTTTCAATAACTCCTATTTTATCAGATACTTTAGCACCACCTAAAATTACTACAAATGGCTCTTCTGGATCTTTTAATACTGCGCCCAATTCTTCTACTTCTTTTTGCATTAAAAATCCTGCTACTGCCTTTCCACCATTTTCTCTAATTTTTTCTGCAACACCGGCAGTAGAGCTATGGGCTCTATGGGCTGTTCCAAAAGCATCGTTTACATAAATTCCGCCTTCTCCAACTAAATCTGCAAGTTCTAAAGAAAGACTATCATCATTTTTTTCTTCTCTTGGATCAAAACGTACATTTTCCAAAAGCCCTGCTTCTCCTTCTTTTAAGCTATTTGCCATATCTTGTGCACTTTGTCCTGTTACATCTTGGGCAAACTTCACATCTGTTCCTAATTCTTCTGATAGTTTATGAGCAACTGGACTTAAAGAATATTTTTCGTTTTTCTCTCCCTTTGGTCTTCCTAGATGGGAGCAAAGTACTACTTTTGCCCCTTGATCTAGTAAATATTTAATGGTAGGAATTGCTGCTGTAATTCTAGTATCATCTGTAATTTCTCCATCTTTTAATGGTACATTAAAATCACAACGTACTAATACTCTTTTACCTTTTACTTCAATATCTTTTAAAGTTTTTTTCTCCATTATTTTTTCCTCCTTATTTGCTCGAAATATATACTGCTAAATCTACAAGTTTATTAGAATATCCCCATTCATTATCATACCATGCTACTAATTTTACAAAAGTATCTGTTAATGCGATTCCTGCTGTTGCATCAAAAATACAAGTATGTTCATCATGGATAAAATCTGAAGAAACTACTGGATCTTCTACATATTCTACAATGCCTTTCATTTCATTTTCAGATGCTTTTTTCACAGCTGCACAAATTTCTTCGTAACTTGCTTTTTTCTCTAGGTTACAAGTTAAATCTACAACAGACACATCAACAGTTGGTACTCTAAAAGACATTCCTGTTAATTTTCCATTTAAAGATGGAATTACTTTTCCTACTGCTTTTGCAGCTCCAGTGGAAGATGGAATGATGTTAGCACTTGCTGCTCTTCCGCCTCTCCAGTCTTTTTTAGATGCTCCATCTACCGTTTTTTGGCTTGCTGTTGTACTATGAACTGTTGTCATTAATCCATCTTTCATTCCAAAATTGTCATGAATAATTTTAGCAAGTGGTGCTAAACAGTTTGTGGTACAAGATGCATTTGAAATAATATTCATCTCTTTCTTATACTCTTCATGGTTTACTCCCATAACAAACATTGGTGCATCTTTAGAAGGTGCTGAGATAATTACTTTTTTTGCACCTGCATCAATGTGAGCTTGTGCTTTTTCTAAAGTGGTAAATACACCAGAACATTCTAATACATATTCTACTCCATCTTTTCCCCATGGAATATTTTTTGGATCCATTTCATTATATACTTTAATTTCTTTTCCATTTACGATTAAAGTGTTTTCTTTTGCTGATACTTCCCCTTTAAATCTTCCATGTACAGTATCATATTTTACCATGTAGGCCATATAATCTGCTGTAATAAAAGGATCATTAATTGCTAAAACCTCTACATCTTTTCTACTTACTGCTGCTTGGAAAGATAAGTTTCCTATTCTTCCAAATCCATTAATTCCAATTTTAACTGACATAATTTAATTCCTCCTTAAATTGGATGTTTTATTACACCCTTATTTTTGTTTTTTAAGTTTAGTATACCCTAAGTACTGTAATTTTATATCAAAAAAGAATACTTTTCAAGCATTCTGCACATTTTTTTAAGTAATTGTGCAATAAAAAAATGTGCTAAAGTAAAATATTTTCTTTTAACACATCTTTTTCTTTCTTATAATGTAATATTATCTACTATCTTAATTTCTTGAAACCAAAAGTCATGCATACTTTGTGCAGTAACATCTTGATGCCAAAAATCATGTACCTCTTGTAATACTTTTTGTTGTTTTGGTGTCATAGTTACTGTAATTTCTTGAAATAAAAAGTTTTTTACTTTTGTCCATACACTAATCTCTGCTGGTACTTCTGCTTTTGGGGTATTTACAAAATTATTTTCCATTTTTCTTCCTCCTTTGTAGGTCTCTTAAACTATTTTCATATTAGTTATACTATACTTACTTGGAATAATCAAGTATTTTTTGCTTTTTTTATATTACGTTTTTGTTACAAAAATATTACAAGAATATTACATTAAATTTCCATCTGATTTCCTAAAAAACTGGCAGCAGATTGTGCTACTTTTTGTTCAATTTCTGTCATTTTTGTTGTATTATCTTTAGAAAGTAGGATTACGCTACCTATTACATCCCCATCAGAAATAATTGGATATACCACTTGTGAATTATATCTTCTTTCTTTATTTTCATTTTTAGTAATAGGAATTGCTAAATCATTATTATCTTTACTAGTATATTTTTCTTTATCATCCATTAACTTTTCTAATTCTTCACTGATATCTTGTTCTAAAAATTCTTTTTTAGAACCTCCTGATACAGCAATGACAGTATCTTTATCTGTAATACAAGCAATATGCCCTGTTGTTTTTGCTAAAGTTTCTGCATAGCCTGTTGCAAATTCTGTTAACTCTCCAATTGGAGAGTACTTCTTTAAAATGATTTCGCCTTCCTTATCTGTAAAAATTTCTAATGGAGCACCTTCTTTAATGCGTAATGTTTTTCTAATCTCTTTTGGAATGACAACTCTTCCTAAGTCATCAATTCTTCTAACTACACCTGTTGCTTTCAAAATATTACCTCCTTTTAAATTTAGGGTTTATGCTATTACCCTATTGCAATCTTATCATAATTTTAAAACTATTCTTATTATTGCTTTAAAAGGAAAAATTTATACATTTTTTTCAAAAATTCTAATTTTGAATCACTTCTCCAGTTATTTCAGGAATTGCTGGTTTCTGATAACTATTTAGAATATTTCCTAATTCGTTAGAAAAATCTTCTAATAATACAATCTTAATGCTAGGAAGTTTTCCATCAATGTAGTCATCCATAATTTGTTTTAGTTTTTTAATATTTGGCATTTCTTCTTCTATTTCTTTTGGAAATCTCTTTGCTCTATCGGCTAATTTTTCTTTAATTGTCACCATATCTTCATTACTTGCACAAGAGATTCTTTGGAACATTTGGAAAGAATCATAATATTTAAAAATCGGTACATTCATACATTCTTTATCAAATTTATCATAGAATAATTCCATTTTCATTGGTATACATTTAAAGATTTCTTCTGCTTTTTCACGATACATTTTATCTTTTAATTGCAAATTGATTTCATTAAAATGAATTAGTACTTCTTCCATTTCTGCTGCAATATCTTCTTCAATCGCTACTTGTGATAATTCTTCTTCTACATTAGCACAATAACTTGATGTAAGAGAAGCAATATTCATTCCATTAAAAAATACACTTTTGATGGTTCTTAAATCATAAGTAATTAGGTCTTTTTTGATAAAGTAGATAAAGTAGGCAAATAATTTTACAATTTGAATTAGTTCTATCCTACCATTTTTTACATCATCTAAAGTTTCCTCAATGACACCAGTAAATTGATCGTCTGGTATTTTCCAGTATTCTTCTGTAAGTAATCTTTTGTAACCAGGTAATTGGCTTGTATCAATGGTATTTCTGATAACTTCCATATTATCTTTAAAAATTTTCATATCAAAAATACGCAAACGAATGTATTTTTCAATAAATTTGAAGAAGCGGTATTCTGCTTTAAAATTGTAATAATAGTTATTATCAAATTCTTTAATATAAAATTGTCTGTTATCCATAAATACCCTAGAAGATACCAAAATTGCTTTATACTCTTCATTACTATTAATATTAACAAATTTATCTTTGGTAATTTTACCTGCCTTAATTTCAAAGGAAATAGCAATGGTAAAAATGAGCATGGTTTGTAAAATACGTTGATTTGTATTTGGATAGTTATTGCTTACCATATCAAATATTTTTTTAAAATCATTAATCGCATGTTTTAAAATACGCAAATTTCTGGTTCCACTTTTATGAAAAGTGGAAGTAATTAAATTGGTATTCTCACGCAAGAAACGAATTAAATCTGGATAGTTTTCATATCTCATTAAAAGTCCATTAATAATATAATTAAATTCTGGTGCATACTCAAAGGTTTCTCCAATTAATTTTTCTTTAATTCTTTCATAATCATTTGCTTTATCAAAAACATATTCAATAGTATCACGAATTCTCTCTACCATTGGTTTGTCTGTTTTCATGGTTAGTTTATTTTCTTTGTCTAAAAGGTAGGTTGCAATAAAGGTTTTCATTTCTAGGTTGCTGTTTTTTAGTTTGGTAGATAATTCTTTTTCATTACAAATAATAATAGTTTTTATATGGTCATGTTCTACAAAGTTATTAATATATCCTAAAATGTCAATTACATCTACATTGGCTCTTTCTAGGTCATCAAAACATAGTACTTTATCATCTGTTGAGAAAAATTGTGCATAATCTAACCTATCCCCATTTTGGGTTACTCCAAAAAAGTTTGCCATATCAAGCCCTGTTTTTGCATATTCAGGAATATTACCAACTCCGCTTGCATCCATATATTTTTTTAGGTTTTTGTCCATCAATTGGGTTGTCTCAATAAAAATCTTTTTGCTAATTTCCTCCAAATTGGAAATTCCATATAAAGACATGTAAATGGCTGTTAATCGTTTTCCATTTACTTGCATTGATTCTATTTTCGGTTTAATTTTATGGTTCCAAAAGTAGGTTTTTCCGCTTCCCCATTCTCCATTTATCATAATGGCATAATCTGTATAATCTGCTCTGATATAATCTAAAATACTTTCTACTAAATCTTCCATCTTTTTTCCTCATTTCTTTCTTGTTTTTTAGATAAAACTAATTCATCTTTTGCAATAGTTAAAATACCAACTTCTTTTGCTCCTGCTTGTTTTAAAACTTTCGCACATTCATTGACTGTTGCACCAGTTGTATAAATATCATCGAAAAGTAAAACTTTTTTCTCTTTTATTTTAGCCGTATTTTGCACTTTATATACATTTTTTACATTTTCTAGTCTTTGCAATTTATTTAAGCTACTTTGCGTTTTATTTTCTTTGTATTTAACTAAAATTTGTTTTTCTAATATTAAATCTGGTATCTTATTTACCATTTTACTTGCCAATAATTGGCTTTGATTATAGCCTCTTTGCTTTACTTTTTTCTTTGTCATTGGTACTGAGGTAATTATATCATAATTTTTTAAAAATCCACAGATTTTTTCATTTTTCACAAGAAATTCAGAAAACAGATTTACCAAATATCCCTGTTCTTCAAATTTATATTGTAAAATTTTTTCTCTTATAGGAGCTTCATAAGAAAATAAATAGGCATGAAAGTCAAAATATTTTGTCTGATCTTTTCGATAATCTTGTATTTGATTTAAAAATATTGTTGCATTTTGAATTTGATTCTGGCAATTAGGGCATAAATAACTTGTGCCTATTTTACCACAAATTCCACATACCGGTGGAAAAAAGAAATAAAGGACACCTTTCATCAATAAGTTTATCATTTTTTATAAACCTCACTTTCTAAATTGTGCCCCCTATTTTATTTTTCTTTTTATTTATCCCTGTCTTAATTTGAATTCTAAACCAGTATTTCTTTTTTTACTATCTGCATTTTGTACCATAAATTCAATGATTTTTGGATTTCCAATTAGAATGAGCAATTTTTTTGCTCTTGTCATGGCAGTATATAATAAAGTTCTTGTTAGTAAAACAGGTGCTGCATTGCAAATTGGCATAATTACTACATCGAATTCACTTCCGTTGTGCTTTATGTACTGTGATACAGTAGCTATGCTCTATTTGTTCTAATTCTTCAAAATTATACCATACAATTTTATCATCATCAAATTTGATTTTTACTCTTTTTTCCACTTCATCAATCGATAAAATCATGCCATATTCCCCGTTAAAAACTCCTTTTCCCATTTCTAAGGTAGGTTCTTTTTTCTCCCAATAAATATCATAATTATTTTTAATTTGCATGATTCTATCTCCTTCACGGAAAATAGAATCTAAAAACT
Source organism: uncultured Clostridia bacterium (assembly GCA_944393435.1). Lineage (GTDB taxonomy): Bacteria > Bacillota > Clostridia > TANB77 > CAG-508 > CAG-273. The sequence goes on along the minus strand of CALYAE010000058.1, from coordinate 8,732 downwards.
TCTTCTCCTTCTTTTCTTCTGATGGTGGATTAATGGTTGCTTGGAGACTTTTATTTAATTCTTTTGTTCCAAGTTCTCCTTTTTTAGTTGGACTAATCACTTGAATATTTTTAATAAAGTCATAATTGCCGTATTTTTGTAATCTTCCACTACTTAATGATAAAACTGTTTCTAACATTTTTAGTTTATTGTTTTCATGGATATAGAAGAAATCTTCTAACAGTTCTTCTTCTGGCTCTTCTGAAGGAATTAGAAAATTAATTCCTTCATTTACTTTATGGCTGTTTAAAATAATCTTACTTTTAGCAGCTTGCCTAAAAATCTTATTTAACGTAATGGTAGTAATTTTTCCAGAATTAATAATATCTTTTAAAACATTTCCTGGTCCTACTGATGGTAACTGATTACTATCTCCTACTAAAACTAATTTTGTTCCTTTATAAATAGATTGAAGTAAATAATTCATTAAAAATAGGTCTACCATGGACATTTCATCTACAATGATAACATCTGCATCTAGTGGTGCAACTTCTATATTTGGATCAATAGTTTGCAACTCATCTCCACTTACTTTACTAATTTCTAGTAAACGATGCAGGGTTTTTGCTTCTTCCCCTGTTGTTTCACTCATACGTTTTGCTGCTCTACCAGTTGGTGCACAAAGTACTACCTTTTTTTCTTCTTGTTTAAATAAATCAATGATGGTTTTAATGATGGTAGTTTTTCCTGTACCTGGTCCACCTGTTATTACACAAACATTATGATTTTGTATAGCACAAACTGCTTCTTTTTGTTCTTTAGATAATTCAATAGAAGATTGGTTTTCAATCTTTTTTAACTTTTTTTCAAAATGGTCAATTTGTTTCATATTTAAGTATCGATCTAATGCTAATAGGTTCTCTGCAATATTTTTTTCTGCCATATAGTAGTTGGTCAAATATACCCATTCTTGTGTTTCTCTATCTTCTAAAACAATTTCTTTTTTACTTTGCAAGAAAATCATATTATTTTCTATCATTTCTTCTGGAACCCTTAATAAGTCTTTTACAAATTGTAGTAAATTCTCATAAAGCACGGTGCAATGTCCGTTATTGTTTGCAAGTTTCAGAGCATATTTAACACCACTTCTAATGCGTTTATCATTTTCATAGTCCATTCCCATTTTTAATGCAATTTGATCAATTTGCATAAAATTTACTTTTGGTGCTAAATCTACTAATAGATAGGGATTTTCTTCTATTTCCTGAATAGTGTTAGGACCTAATTTTTTATAAATACTTTCTGCACTTTGTGGACCTATTCCAAATTTTTCTAAGTACCCAACGATTCTCCAAATTTCCCAGTTTTCTTGGAAACTTTGAGAAATTTCTAAGGCTTTTTGACGAGAAATTCCTTTAATACATACTAGTTTTTCTGGTTCGTATTTTAGAATAGAAATAATTTCTTCTCCAAAGACTTGTACCATTTTTTTAGCAGTGGCAGGACCAATTCCTTTTAATGTTCCATTTGCTAAATATTTTTCTAAGGCTTCTTTGGTTTCTGGCATTAGTTTTTCAAAGGTTTCTATTTTAAATTGCCTGCCATATTCGGGATGTTCTATGAAATTTCCCACGATTTTTAGGCTATCTCCTTTTTCTATAAAAGGAAGATAGCCTGTGATAGTGGTTTCTTCTTCTTCTACTTCAAAAGTCGCTATCATATAACTATTGATTTCATTTCGATAGATAATGTCTTTAATTTCGCCTTTTAATTCCAAAATTTTTACCTCTGTTTTTGTTTGGTTTTGATAAAGATATTATAACAAAGATTGTTTTTGGATACAATGTCTTTTAACATAAAATTTATAACCATTTTTCTGTTTTCATAAAAGTAACTAAAATTTTCTCTTTGCATAAAATAAGAAGAGAATAAGAAGAAGGGAGAATCACAGATGTTAGATTTTATTCTAAATGGTATTCTATGGGTTCTTGCATTATATGGATTATTCGAAATTATCAAAACAATTATTTACACTTATACATATACAAATTTGAGGGCAGATGGCATTTATGTTATTATTGCTGCTAAAAACCAAGAAAAAAAGATAGAAGGTTTTCTACGCTCTTTTTTATTTCGCCTGCTATATGGTAAAGAAGAAAATATTAAAGATGTATTCGTAGTTGACTTAAATTCAACAGATGAAACAAAGGCAATTTTAGAAAAACTTTCTTCAGATTATGATGTACTAAAAATATCAGATTGGAGAGATTGCAAAGAACTAATTGACCATGTAGATGAAATCAAATAAAAATTTTGACACATTTCAATTTTTGTTATATACTTTTTTCATGAGAGAAATAACGGTAAGTGAAAAATATGATGGAAAAAAATTAAATACTTTTTTGCTTGAGTCTTTTGATGGACTTTCTTTAAATTTACTTTATAAAACTTTACGAAAAAAAGATATTCGCATTAATAATAAGAAAGTAAGTGAGAATACTATCATTCATGCAGGTGACTCGATTCAAATTTTTCTACCTGATGAGCAATTATGGAAAAGTAAGAATTGTCCTATTTCAATCATTTATGAAGACAACAATATTGTGATTGTAAACAAACCTGCTCAAATAGAAGTAACTGGCCAGAATTCTTTAACTTCTGCTTTGCAAAGTTACTATCAAAATAGACAAGCTATTTATCCATGCCATCGTTTAGATAGAAATACGACTGGCTTAGTTTTGTTTGCAAAAAATGAAACTAGTTTAACCATTTTATTAGAAAAGTTTAAAAATCATGAAATCGAAAAACATTATCGAGCTTTAGTAGCAGGAGTTCCTGCTACTAAAGAAGCTACTTTAACAGCTTATTTATTCAAAGATCGAAAAAAATCTTTGGTTTATATTTCAGATTTTCCTAAAAAAGGTTATGAAAAAATTATGACTTCTTATCAAGTACTTCATTCTAATATAAAGCAAAATACCAGCCTATTAGATGTCACCTTACATACTGGAAAAACGCATCAAATTCGTGCTCATTTGGCACATATAGGTTTCCCTATTGTTGGTGATGGCAAATATGGAAATCAAGAAGTAAATAAAAAGTTAGGGTATAAATTGCAACAACTTTGTAGTTATTCTTTGCAATTTCACTTTACAACCGATAGTGGAATCTTAAACTACTTAAACGAAAAGAAATTTTGCTTAAATTCCTCCTTTAATGATTGTAAAAACAAAAATAAAAATACCCCAAAAGAATCAAATTTCAATCATAGATAAAAATATCATGATCCTTAGCAAACGCCATAAATCATGATATTTATTTATTTTATCTCTCATCTTCTCTTGTAGAAGATGGACTTGTTTGCTCTGTTTGTCTTAAAATACTTTCTTTTTGTATTTGCTCTTTAGTCATCTGTTTACGAGATTCTTCTTGCTTTTTTGCTATCTCCTCTAATTTTTCTTTGTCTTCTTTGCTAAGTTCCCAAGTTTTTTTCTCATTCATTTCTTCCACCTCTTTTTTCATTTTTCCTTTTCTTATTATATCATTCTTTTATAATTTTTTCAAATTCTTCACTAGAGATGACTTCTTTTTCCATTAATACATGAGCTACTTTATTTAATTGATTCATATTATTTGCTAAAATAGTTTGTGCTTGCAAGTAAGCATTATCTAGCATAATTTTAATTTCTGCACCAATAGCATCTCCGAATTTATCTCCTAATAATTGAAGCTCGTAAGGATCTTTTTCGGTATTAATAGAAATTGGACCTAGATTATCGCTCATTCCGTATTTGGTAATCATATCTTTTGCGATTTGGGTAGCAACTTCAATATCATTACTTGCTCCTGTTGAAATATCATTTAGGGCTATTTTTTCAGCAGCACGCCCACCTAGCAGAGCAATTAGTTTTTCCTCCATTTCTGTTTTAGAAATATAGTATTTATCTTCATTGGTTTTATACATGGTGTATCCACCTGCCATACCACGTGGGATAATAGATACTTCTTTAATATCTTTTTGAGTTTGAAGTTTACTACTTACAATAGCATGTCCTGCTTCATGGTAAGCAGTAAGTTTTTTATCTTTATCAGAAATAACTCTACTTTGTCTTTCTAGCCCTACTGTTACTTTCTTAACAGCATCTTCAATGTCCTCATGAGTAATTGCTTCATGCTTGCGAATGGTTGCAAGAATAGCTGCTTCATTTAAGATATTAGCAAGTTCTGCACCGGTAAATCCAGCAGTATCTCCTGCAATATCCTTTAAATTCACATCTTGGGCAAATTTTTTGCCTTTGGCATGAATTTTTAAGATTTCCTCTCTTCCCTTCATATCAGGAAGTGCAATCGTAATTTGCCTATCAAATCTACCTGGTCTTAATAATGCCTTGTCTAACATTTCTGGTCTGTTGGTTGCAGCTAGCACAATAATTGTCTCTTCTGTGTCAAATCCATCCATTTCTACTAATAATTGATTTAATGTTTGATTATTTTCTGTTTCTGCTCCACTACCACTTGTTCTTCTAGAACCAATTGCATCAATTTCATCAATAAATACAATGCATGGTGCTATTTTTTTAGCTTTTTCAAATAGCTTTCTAACACGAGAAGCTCCAAGGCCTGCAAACATTTCAATAAACTCTGAACCACTCATGGAAATAAAAGGTACCTTTGCTTCTCCTGCAATTGCTTTTGCAATTAAGGTTTTTCCTGTACCTGGACTTCCACAAAGAAGAACTCCTCTTGGAATTTTAGCTCCCATATCATAGAATTTCTTTGGCTCTTTCAAGAAATCTACAATTTCTAACATTTCTCCTTTTTCTTCTTCTAGTCCTGCTACATCATCAAATTTAATTTTAGATTTGGTAGTTTCTGCATCATATACTTTCCCTTTATCACCAAATCCTTGCATTTTCATGATGACGATAAATAAAGCGACAATTAAAAGAGTTGGTAATATAGCAAATAGATAATCAAAAATGCTAAAGAAAATATTTTGACTTTTTTGTTCTAATTCAATTACATTTCCTTCTAAAGTTTTTTCTTGAATTAATTCAACAAAGGCTTGTGTATTAGGAACAATAGCATGTTTTTCTTCTTCTTGCCCTTGTAATTTCACTTTAATTGAGGTACTTCCTACTGTCATTTCTACTTTTTCTACTTTGCCTTCCTCAATTTGTTTAATTAAATCTGTATAGCTAATGGTATTATTCTCTTTATTGTTTCCTGTGTTTATAAGCCAAATAGAAACTGCTATAATGGCAATCAGTGCTAAAATCATGACAAGAAGTGTATACAGTTTTATCTTATTTTTCTTGCCATCTTCTTGTCTATTATTTTGGTTTTGCTCTTTTTCCTCTTCCATTTTAGTTAATCTCCTTACCTTTCTTTTTTTAACTATCCACTCTAATATTTGCTTGTGGCTCTGGGGAATCTTTTTTCTTTTCTTCTTTTTCCTTTTGTTTTTCTTCTTTTCTTTTCTTTTCGTCTTCTTTACGAAGTCTTTCTTTTTCTTCTGCTTCTTTCTTTTCCTGCTCTTTTCTTTCCAATTCTTGTCTTACTTTTTCTTGTTCTTCCATAATCTTAGAAAGTTCTATTTGTTTTTTGATGATATCTGATTTAATCATTAATATAGATGTGATTACATAAATTGAGGTAATTGCTGTGTACATGATAGAGAAATAGGAAATGGTATAGCCTGTTAAAATATTTACAATCATATATATTAGGTTTAAGACAATTGGTAAGGTTAAACTGTGAATTGCAATATTATAGACTGCACCATATCTTAATCTTAAGCCTGAGAATAAAGCAGTAATATGTCCTAAAATAGCATATAAAATGGCATCTAATAAAGCGGTTGCTAAGTAAATAATAAATAAATAAATTGCCATTACAATGAAAAATAGTGCATAAATTCCTATTAGTGAGCTTCCGCTTAAAAAGTTTAATAGCATCTGCTTGTCCACTTTTACAATGTGATATTGATTTGCAATATCTACTAATGAAATGGTTGTTGGTATTGACATCATACCATTTTTAAAAATTACTTTATCTTTACTAATAACAATTCCATTTTGATAACTTTTAATATCTTCTGTATAACTTTGTACTTGCTGTTCTGAAGCAGATGTATCAATGATGATTTTTCCATTTAGTATTTGCTCTTCTTCTATTACAATTGGCTCTTGTGTTTTTCCATGTATGGTTAAATTACCATTTTCAAAATTAAGAACCTCTATATTCTCACTAATATATTGTTTTACTTGAGTTAGACTTTGATGAAATCGGTATGTTATTGCAGTGGTAAGCAAGAAAGCAAAAATGAGCATTAGAATACTTAAATAGCCAATTGTTTTTCCTACTCTTTGTACTGCTAAAGTTTGATAATTTTCTAATCCAAATATACTAATTTTAAATTTTTTCCAAAATGATATTTTGCTTTCTTGTTCCACTTTTTTCCCACCTTTTATATTTTTTGAATTTCCATACCTTCTTTGGTATCTTTTACCCCATATCCTTTTTGTTTTAAAATATCTCTAATCTCATCTGATAAAGCCCAATCTTTATTTGCTCTTGCTTGTTTTCTTTGATTTAATAGTTCTTCAATTTCTTTTGGGATTTCTATTTGTTTGTTTTTTTCTAAATAATCTTTACTATTTACTAAGTCAAGACCTAATACTTGGTCAAATTTTAATAAAAGATCTGCTAACTGTTTTGATTTTTGTGGGAAACGAACAATTTCCCAAACAATTCCCATAGCAGCTGGAATATTTAAGTCATCATTTATTGTTTCCAAAAATTTGTCTTCATATTCCTTTATTTTTGTATTTTCAATTTTTTCTTGTCCTTCTAAGTGTTTTACATAACCTTCCCTTAGACGTGTCAATGCTGTTTGAGTTGAGCTAGCCGTTTCAAATGTAAAATTTAATTTTGTGCGATAATGTGCTGTAAAACAAAATAATTTATAAGCTAATGGCTCAATTCCTTTTTCTTGCAGCTGATCTAATGTATAGGTATTTCCTAAGGATTTTGACATTTTGCCACCATCTACTTGTAAAAATTCTACATGCATCCAGAATTTTGCAGGTATTTTTCCTGTTAGTCCTTTACTTTGTGCAATTTCATTTTCATGATGGGTTGGAATATGATCAATTCCACCTGTATGGATATCAAACTCATCTCCTAAATATTTTCTTCCCATAGCAGAACATTCAATATGCCAACCTGGATAGGATAAGCCCCATGGGCTCTCCCATTTCATAATATGATTCTTTGGTGCTTTAATCCATAAAGCAAAATCATAGGGATTTCTTTTTTCTGTATCAACATCTACCCTAGCACCTGCTATTTGCTCTTCTAAATTGCGATTAGATAATACTGGGTACTGATCTAATTTTGAAATATCAAAATAAATTCCTTTACTAGTTTCATACGCATATCCTTTTTCTACAAGCCCTTTTACAAATTCTATCATTTCTGGAATATGCTGTGTTGCTTTTGCAATAATCTCTGGTTTTTCAATGTGAAGTCTATCCATATCCTGAAAGAAAATTTTTGTATAATAATCTGCAATTTCATACGGATCTTTATTTTCTTTTCTAGCTGCTTTTTCCATTTTGTCTTCTCCATCATCTGCATCTGACTCTAAATGTCCTACATCTGTGATATTCATAACATGTTGCAATTGATAACCATTATACTCTAATACTCTTCTTAATGTATCCATAAAAATATAGGCTCTAAAGTTTCCAATATGAGCATAACTATACACAGTAGGTCCGCATGAATAAATGCGGACTGTGTTTCCTTTTAATGGCTTAAATTCTTCTTTTCTTCTGGTTAAAGTGTTATATAGATGAATTTTCATGTTCTTCCTCCTTTTGATTTATTCTTGTTTTTCATCTATTATTTTGAACTTTTTTCTTAAGCTCTTTTCTACGTTGTTTGAGTATTGGAAGGTGTCTCTGGAGTCGTTGGCTCCTCTGGAGTAGTCGGTGTTTCTGGTTCTTCCGGAGTCGTTGGTTCTTCTGGGGTTGTTGGCTCTTCTGGAGTTTCTGGCTCCTCTGGAGTTGTAGGTTCTTGTGGTGTTGTTATTTGATTTACTGTAATTACAATAGTTACTCCTTTATCTACTTTTACTCCCTCTGATAAACTTTGTCTTAATACTATACCATTTGCTTGGTCTGCATGTTGTTCATAAATTACTTGTACCACTAACCCTGCCAAAGCTGTTTTTGCCTCTGCTTCTGTTTTTCCTACTACATTTACAATGGTAACTTTATTGGTTTCAGCATTATGGATGGTACATTCTTGTGTTGGTATTGTATATTTATTTCCCTTTGGTGTATTCCAATTTGCATTTGCTTCTTTTTCAGGTTCTGCTGTATAAGATTTCTTCTGTGTTTCTGGGCAATACTGATTTGCGACTTTTCCACTTTCTTTACATAAAGTAACTGTTACGTGTCCATCACATTTTTCTGGGATATTTCCTTCTGCAAAATATTCTGAATAAGTACTACTACATTGGCTAGTTGCTAATTTTCCAGATTGTCTACATACTTTTTTAGTCACTACACTATCTGGTTTTTCAAAACGTTTTCCTTTTAAATCTTCATGAACATCTTCCATAACATTTGCCCAAATATTTCTTGCTGAATTAGGATAATATAATGTCCATTCATTTGATTTTCCAAAACCGTACCATGTTGCTGCCGCATAATATGGAGTATATCCACAAAGCCATTTATGCC
>CALYAE010000057.1 GCA_944393435.1 uncultured Clostridia bacterium | reverse complement strand
AATTACTTTAGTAAGTACAGCTGTTATATATGCTAAGATTGTATATATAATAGCAAACACTAAAAAACTAGCATCGAAAAAGGCAAAAGTTACAATCAAGTAAATTGCAAAAAAAGTAGCTGCTACTAGTAATGGGCATTTTAATATTTTTTGTAACACAATTGCTAAAATAATAGTGGCTACTGGAAGTGCAAAGAATACTAGTAAAACATTCATAATATGTTATCTCCTTTTCGTTTTTATTATATATTATGCTACAAAATGACAAAAGGTGATAGATACTAATATTCTGCATTCATTAAATATAAACCATAAGCTGGCAGGGTTTTGCCTGCTTTTTGTCTATCTTTTGCTTCTAAAATTTCTTTCATTTGTTCGGGCTGCATATTCCCAAGACCTATTTCTAATAAAGTTCCTGAAATAATACGAACCATATTATATAAAAATCCATTCCCTGTTAGCTGAATGATTACTCTTTCTTGCTCTTTTAAAACTTGAGCTGCATAAATGGTTCTAACGCTTGACTTACTACTTGTTCCGCTAGATTTAAAACTGCTAAAATCATGTTCTCCCACAAGATAATCAGCTGCTTGCTGCATTTTCTTTATGTCTAATGGTTGTGGTACATGATAGGTTAAATTACGATAAATAGCACTGCCTTGCTCTGAATTTTCTATAATGTAAATATATGTTTTACTTTTGCAATGATAACGACTATGGAAATCTTCTGCTACTTCTTGAGCATGCTTAATACGAATTGACCTTTTTAGTTGTGAATTAATAGCAATTGCCATTTTTTCAATTGGAAAATCAGAATCTATTTTAAAATTAGCTACTTGTCCAAAAGCATGAACTCCTGCATCAGTTCTGCCAGAGCCTATTACTTCTACTTCTTTGCCTGTAACAGTTTGGATGGCTCTTTCTATCTCGCCTTGAATATTTAACTTATTTGGCTGTTTTTGCCACCCATGATACTCTTTTCCGTCATATTCAATTGTTAGTTTTATATTTCTCATTTCCGAACCTCTTTGTAATCATCTGCTTCATTAAAATATTTTTTAAAGCCTCTTCTTTTACGTCCATAATTAGTGTTCCATCTTTTCCTACTGAAATCTTACCGGTTTCTTCTGATATAACTATTGCAATCGCATCAGACTCTTTGGATACTCCAATTCCAGCACGATGCCTTGTACCAATTTCTTTTGCAATATCTTTATCATCTGCCAAAGGTAAAATACATGCTGCTGCTGCAATTTTATTTTTGCTAATGACTACCGCACCATCATGTAAAGGAGTATTTGGAGTAAATAAATTTACAATTAATTGTGGAGAAACTTCTGCATCAATCTTCACTCCAGTGTCGATGATATCTTTGATTTGAATTTCTCTTTCTAACACAATTAGACCGCCGGTTTTAGATTTAGCAAGCTCTGTCGCTGCAATTACCACTTTATAAATATCTTCTTTTGCCTTAGTAGCTAAATCTTTATCAATTCCAAAATATTTGGTTATTTTATTAGCACCGAAGTTGTTCTAACATTCTACGTAGTTCTGGTTGAAAGATCACAATTAAAGCAATTACACCATAAGGCATAAAAACTGTTAAAATAAAGTTCAATATTCGTAATTGTAGTACCTCACTAATTGCTACCATAATTAGAATCAGAATAATGCCTTTTAATAATTGCCAGACTCTTGAATTTCTTGCTGATTTTACAAACTTATATCCAATATAAATAACAATTACTAGGTCTAATAATAGAGTTAAAAGTTTAAATGGATTTTGTCCAAGTTCTGTGATATAACTCGTAAAAGCCTGCCAAATTCCTCTAAATTCTAATGTAAAATTCTCAAACATATATTACCTCTTTTGTTTTCCAACTTTTATTTTTCACTTTTTACTGATTATTTCCTATTTTTTATTCATTTTTTATAAAGATGGGTTATGCTACAAAGATAAGAGCATAAATCAAAGTAGCTGCAACAGATATTACCATCATTCCTGCTAAAATAATTGCCATAATTCTTGTTCCAATTTTTCCATAATTCATCTTTGAATGATGTGATTTTGACTTTGCTGACTTTCCCTTTTTTATTTCCTCCTGATTTTTTGCCATTTTTCTTTTTTCCTTTTTGATATTTAGGTTTTTTAAGGTAGGATCCTATAACCTATTGTTAGCTTATTTTATTGAAATCCATATTGCATCATAAGCCAAGAATAATAATCAAATACACTATTCATATTTGGAATGCCATAATCCACGCCAAAAGTTTCTACTGTAATACTCTTAATTACTGGTGCTTCTTTTGGGGTATCTGATGCAATTTCATTTCCTTCTTCATCTTTTGGTGCTTTTTCTCCTTCTTCTAATTCAGTATCTCTATAATATACTTCTACATTAGCAATTTTTTCTACAACGTCCATTCCTTCTGTTACTTTTCCAAAAGCACTATAAAGACCATCTAAGGAAGTATTATCTTCTGTCATAATAAAGAATTGAGATCCTGCTGAATTATAGCCATATTGTGCAATAGCAGAACTGGTTTGTGTATAATCCATTCTTGCCATTGATATGACACCTGCGGTATGTTTTAAATTATTTTTTTCATAACCATTTGCAATAAATTCACCTGGAATATTATAGCTTACTTCTAAGAAATCCTCAAACTTAGCTGCCCCGTTTTCTTCGTTCATAATTTTCTTAGCATCTGCATAAGAAGTAATTACCTGCTCTTGTGAATTTTCTTCAATGGTATATTCTCCACCATAATAAGTATCTAAGATTTCCTCAAAAACTTTTTTATCATTTAATACGTCTTCTAAGTTGTAGATATCACTTAGGCTTGGTGAACCAGAACCATCTCCTGATTTATCTCCTCCTTGAATCATAAAATCTGGAATTGTTCTATGATAAGTAAGCCCATTATAAAAACCACGATTTGCTAAACGAATAAAATTTGCTACTGTGTTTGGTGCTTTATCTGGATAAAGTTCTATTTTGATGGTACCATACCCTTCTACTTCCATAGTTGCAATTGGATTTGGTATATCAGTTGTTAGCTTTTTATAAAAGCCATAACTTACAAATGCAATACCTGCTAATACTAAAATAATTCCTAATACTAATAATACGTTTTTAAAAACTTTCATCATTTCCTCCTCTAAGTCTGTCACCATGTGTCCCCATAGTGACACAACAGTGATACTTTTTATTATAAAGTTATAACATTAAATTGTCAAATACAAATTGTTCCTGCATGCGCCTTAATGACTGTCTAATAGTTCTTGCTCTTACCTCACCAATTCCATCTACTGCATCTAATTGTTCTAAATCTGCTGCTAAGATATGTTGGAAAGATTTAAATGTTCTAACTAAATTTTCCACAATGTTACTTGGCATTCTTGGAATCTTACTAAGTACTCTATATCCTCTTGTATAAACACCAACTTCATCATAATTATCAAAATCTTCATAGCCTAATAACTTTGCAATTTTATCTGTCACCATTAGATCATCATATTCTAAATTTTGAATCTCTTCTAATACTTTTTCAGGCGCCCTTTTCTTGCCTGGTGCAACATAATCTTTAATGATAAGCAATTCTTCTTTTTCTAAATCTCCAACTAATTCTTCTAGCTGCATTTCTAGAAGTCGACCTTCTTCTCCTAATTCATAAATAGATCTTTGAACCTCTTCAACAACTTTCATTACCATTTCAGCACGTTGAATAGCATTTATCACATTTTCTAATGTAACTATATCATTAAATTCATATTCATTTAATAGGCTTAATTTATTATCAAATACTTTTTTATATTTTTCAACTGTTTGAAGTGCTTGATTTGCTTTTGTAATTACTTTTGAAGTATCTTCTAATACATAACGAACATTGTCTTTAAAAATAGTAATAATACTTCTTCTTTGTGAAATACTCACTACTAAAGCACCAGTTTGTTTAGCTGTACGCTCTGCTGTACGATGTCTTGTTCCTGTTTCCGTTGTTGTAATAGTAGATTCTGGAATTAGTTGTGTGTTTGCGTAAAGAATTTTTTTAAGATCACTACTAAGTACAATAGCACCATCCATTTTAGCTAGTTCGTAGAGTCTTGAAGAAGTATAATCAATATCCAATTGAAACCCTCCATCTACTAAATCTAACACCTCTTTACTATCTCCAATTACAATTAAAGCACCTGTTTTTGCTTTTAAGATGTTCTCTAAGCCATCACGAATAGGAGTACCTGGTGCAATCATTTTTAAAATTTCTGTAATCATAGTATCATCTTTTTTAACAGCCATTTTTAGCCTCCTTTGTCGGGTGTCACTAATGGGGACGTTCCTTAAAAGTGACAAACTTGTCACCATTAGGGACGTTCCTTGTTAGTGACACTTTTGTCACTTTTAAGGAACGTCCCCATTAGTGACACTTTATTTAAGACCTACTGCCTTCATCGCTTCATTTACATTTCTAACCCCTATTATATCCAATTTATAAGTATCTTTCAATAGTTTTTTATTACTTTCTGGTATAATACATGTTTTAAACCCTAACTTTTCTGCTTCTTTTAGCCTTTTGTCAATTAAATTTACAGCTCTAACTTCTCCTGTTAATCCGACTTCTCCGATTACAACAGTACCTTTATCAATACTCATATTTTTAAAACTAGAACCACATGCTAAAACCATTCCTAAGTCTACTGCTGGCTCTCCGTATTTTAATTCCACTTACCACATTTAAATAAATATCTTGTGAGCCTAAAGCAAGCCCTGCTCTTTTTTCAAGAACTGCCACTAATAATGTTAAACGATTATAATCAATTCCATTGGCTGTTCTACGCGGTAAACCAAACACACTCGGAGTTGTTAAGGCTTGTAACTCTATTAATAATGGTCTTGTCCCTTCCATAGTAGCCACAATAATAGAGCCAGAAGGATTATCCTCTCTTTCAGAAATCAAAACAGAAGAAGGATTTGTAATTTCAACCATACCCTCGCTTTGCATTTCAAACATTCCTACCTCGTTAGTAGAACCAAAACGATTTTTAACACTACGTAAAATACGATATGAAAAATATCTTTCTCCTTCTAAATACAATACAGTATCTACCATGTGTTCTAGCACTCTAGGTCCTGCGATATTTCCTTCTTTTGTAACATGTCCGATAATAATAGTAGTAATTTCATTTCCTTTACACACACGCATAATGCGAGAAGTAATTTCTCGTACTTGACTAACGGTTCCCGCCGCTGAAGAAATCTCATCAGAATACATTGTTTGAATAGAATCCACAATTACTAATTTAGGCTTTATTTCTAGAATTGCATCTTCTATTAAGGAAATATCAGTTTCTCCTAAAAATAAAATGTCATCATTATGAATATTTAGCCTATCTGCTCTTAATTTTATTTGTTCTGCTGACTCTTCTCCTGAAATATATAGTACCTTTCCTTCTCCTTGCATTTTATCACAAAGTTGCAATATAAGAGTAGATTTACCAATACCAGGTTCTCCACCTACTAACACTAGAGACCCTTTTACTAAACCTCCCCCTAATACTCTATCTAGTTCTCCTATTCCAGTATGAGTTCTTAATGCATCTTTTCCTTCTACTTCCTTTAATAGTTTTGGGGCCACTTTCTTTTTTTCACCATTTTTTCCACCAACGTCTGTATGAGATGTTAATTTTTCCTCATAAAAACTGTTCCATTCATTGCAACCCGGACATTTTCCAAGCCACTTTGGTGATTCGTATCCGCAACTACTACATACAAAAATCGTTTTTGTTTTTGCCATTATAATTCTCCTTTACCTGTGTCACTTTTGGGGACGTTCCTTAAAAGTGACAAAAGTGTCACTAACAAGGAACGTCCCCAATGTGACAAATAAACATTGCATGTGCCCAGCCAAGGCCGATAGCCCAGTTAGGTGTCATTTGCTGATTGTCAACCTGCTCTCCCAAAAAGCCATGTTCATTTGCTGAATTTACTACAAATTCTAGGCATTCTCTTGCTTTTCTTTTTTCTCCTGCCTTTTGATAATACATCGCCATCCATAAGGTAGCAATTGGCCATGGGCTTGTACCACCGCGATAATGATCTTGTTCAAACCTTAAATAGCCACCTGTATAAGTTCTAAGTGTCATGTTGATTTTTTCAATTGTATTTTGTACTTTCTTCTCTTTTGCGGAAAACAAACCAAATGGAACTATCATACCAAGCTCACTAATATCTGTTTTGTAATCTTGCAAATTTCTTTTAAATGTTTTAGTGTTTGCATCATATAAGTTGACTAAAATATAATTTTTAATTGCATCTTGGTATTGCGTCATTTTGCGTTCTAACTTATTCATTGCTTCTACTTTTAGTCTATTGTTTTGCTCATATTTTGGTTTTAGTACAAGGTGAATATTCTTCATCGCTTCAAATGCTGCATAGATGGCAGATAAGGAATATAGGTGAACTCCTTCGTGCATTTCCCACAAGTCATAACTAACTGGCAATTTATTTCTTTCTTCTGTATGGTAAGTCTTTTCTATTTCATTTTTGACAACATCTGATTTGTCTTTTATTCCTAATACATTTTCTAAATAGATACACAAAAATTTTGCTGCGCTTTCACACATTTTATAAGTATCTTTTAAGAATTTTTCATCTTTTACAATTTGATAATGCTTTTCTACTCCATAAATGACACTTGCTGTTTCATCAATTTGATATCCCCAGCATGGAGCAAGCCTACCATCTGTAAAAAAGCGTTGTTCCCACATTCCATTTTTGCTTTGTGTTTCTCTGCAAAAGATTTTATAAAATTTTTCTGTTTCTTTGGTCATTTTGATACAGTCCAAAGCCTTAGTAATCCAAACGGCATCTCTTGGCCAACAATAACTGTATCTTCCACATTGTGTTCTATTTTCATCCACTTCTACGGTTGCTGCAATTCCTCCTGTTTCTTGATTGATAAGAAGTGGAAAAAGCAGAATACT
>CALYAE010000056.1 GCA_944393435.1 uncultured Clostridia bacterium | reverse complement strand
GAAGAAGTGATTACAAACCAAACAGAAAATGCTTTACAAGATATTACTAAAGAGCAAATGGAAAATGTAATCATTGCTTATGAACCAATTTGGGCAATTGGAACAGGCAAAACAGCAACTTCAGATGATGCAAATGATGCAATAAAAGCAATCAGAAACAAAATTGGAAAGTTATATGATAAGGAAGTTGCTCAAAATACAATTCTTCTTTATGGAGGAAGTGTAAAACCTGAAAATGCCAAAGAATTATTTACTACCTCAGATATTGATGGTGGATTAGTTGGAGGAGCTAGTTTAAAGGTAGAAGACTTTAACAAAATTGTGAATTTCTAAAAGGAATCACCATTGTAATGAAAGATAGAAAGGTTAAAAAGGAAGGTATAACAAAATGAGAAGAAAACCAATTATGCTAATGATACTAGATGGCTTTGGTGAAAATGAAAAAAAAGAAGGAAATGCCATAAAATTAGCAAATACACCAAACATTGATAAACTAATGAAAACATGGCCAAGTACTAAAATTCACACAAGTGGATTAGATGTTGGTTTGCCAGAAGGACAAATGGGAAATTCAGAAGTGGGACATACCAATATTGGAGCAGGACGCATTGTATATCAAGACTTAACAAGAATTACTAAATCTATTGAAGATGGAGAATTCTTTAGTATGAAAGAATTCTCGGCTGCAATAGAAAACTGCCAAAAAAATGGATCTAAACTTCATATTATGGGATTACTTTCAGATGGTGGAGTACATAGCCATATTCGCCATTTATTTGCCCTTTTAGAGTTTGCTAAAAGAAAAGATTTTGAAGATGTATATGTACATTGCTTTTTAGATGGAAGAGACACGCCACCAGCATCAGGAGAGAGTTATCTTTTAAAATTAGAAGAGAAGATGAAAGAAAAAGGTGTTGGAAAAATTGCAAGTATCTCAGGAAGATTTTATGCAATGGATAGAGATAAAAGATGGGAAAGAGTAGAAAAAGCCTATAATGCTTTAGTAAGAGGTCAAGGAGAAAAAATGACATCAGCAATTTCTGCTATTGAAAGCTCTTACCAAAAAGAAGTATTTGATGAATTTGTAGAACCAACTGTAATCTGTAATGGAGAAGAACCAATTGCTAAAATAGAAAACCATGATTCTGTTATTTTCTTTAACTTTAGACCAGATCGAGCAAGAGAAATTACAAGAAGTCTAGTAGACCCAGAATTCGATGGTTTTAAAGTAGAACCATTAAATTTATATTTTGTATGCTTTAGTCAATATGATGAAACCATACCAAATGTAGAAATTGCATTTAAGCCAGAAGTTCTAAAAAATACTTTTGGAGAATATATTGCAAAACAAGGCTTAACTCAATTAAGAATTGCAGAAACAGAAAAATATGCACATGTTACTTTTTTCTTTAATGGAGGAGAAGAAAAACAATATCGAGGAGAAGACAGAATTTTAATTCCATCACCAAAAGTACAAACTTATGATTTAAAACCAGAAATGAGTGCTTATGAAGTGACCAGTAAAGTAGTAGAAGCAGTAGACAAAGATCAGTATGATGTTATCATTTTAAATTATGCAAATCCAGATATGGTAGGTCATACAGGAAACTTAGATGCAGCCATTAAAGCAATGGAAGCTGTTGATGAATGTGTACAAAAAGTAGTAGAAGCAGTAGAGAAAAAAAACGGAATGATTATCATGACAGCCGACCATGGAAATGCAGAACAGATGATAGATTATAAAACAGGAGAACCTCACACAGCACATACTACCAATCCAGTACCACTTGTATTAATTGGTGGGGAAGGGGTAAAATTAAAAGAAGGGAAACTTGCTGATTTAGCACCAACGATGTTAGAATTGTTAGAATTATCAAAACCAACTGAAATGACGGGTACTAGCTTAATTGAGCATTAAATTCTAACGGATTAAAAATAAAAACATAAAAAAGAAAGGATTTAAAAAAATGAAAGAGTATTTAGAAATTGAAAGTGTAAAAGCATTAGAGGTATTGGATTCAAGAGGAAATCCTACCGTACAAGTAGAAGTAGTAACAGAAGGAGGATTTTCTGGTGTAGCTATGGTTCCATCAGGAGCATCTACTGGAAGTTTTGAAGCAGTTGAATTAAGAGATGGAGATAAAGAAAGATATTTAGGAAAAGGTGTTTTAAAAGCAGTTCAAAATGTAAATGACATCATCAGCGAAAAACTAGAAGGAATGAATGTTTATGAACAAGCTAAAATTGATCAAATGATGATTGATTTAGATGGTAGCGAAAATAAAGGAAAATTAGGTGCAAATGCAATGCTTGGTGTATCTTTAGCAGTAGCAAAAGCAGCAGCAGCTTCCCTTGGAATGAGTTTATATAACTATATTGGTGGTGTTAACGCAAAAGAATTACCAGTTCCAATGATGAATATAATGAATGGTGGAAAGCATGCAGATAGTTCTTTAAGTGTACAAGAATTCATGATTATGCCAGTAGGAGCAAAAACATTTAGAGATTGTATGCAAATGGGCGTAGAAGTATACCATAATCTAAAAAAGGTATTAAAGGAAAAAGGATTAGCAACAGCTGTTGGAGATGAAGGAGGCTTTGCACCAAACTTAGGAAGTGAAGAAGAAGCAATAGAATTAATTTTAGAAGCAATTCAAAAAGCTGGATATAAACCAGGAGAAGATGTATGTTTAGCACTAGATGTGGCAGCCACCGAAATGTTTGATGAAGCCAAAAAAATTGGAAAAGATGGTTACTACTTCTGGAAGACAGATGAATTTAAAACAAAGGAAGAAATGATTGATTTTATTGTAGCCTTAGCAGAAAAATATCCAATTATCTCTATTGAAGATGGTTTAGCAGAAGAAGATTGGGAGAGTTGGAAAAAGCTAACAGAACGTATTGGAGACAAAGTACAACTAGTAGGTGATGACTTATTTGTAACCAATATCAAAAGATTACAAAAAGGAATTGATAAC
>CALYAE010000055.1 GCA_944393435.1 uncultured Clostridia bacterium | reverse complement strand
CGTCTACCATAAATAATAGATAAAAGCCTAGAAAAGTTAATTCCAATTAAGTAATCTTCTTTTGCTCTTAAATAAGCCGAGTTACTTAAGCTATCATATTCTGCTAAATCTTTAGCTTGCTCTATTCCACGCTTAATTTCTTCTTCTGTTTGTGAATCAATCCATACTCTTTTTCTTTGTTTATCTTTTAAACCTACCTGTTTTTCGACTAAACGATAAATATATTCTCCCTCACGTCCTGAGTCAGTTGCAACATAAATACAGTCTACATCTTCTCTTAAAAGTAAACTTTTTACAATCTGAAATTGTTTTTCTACTGCTGGTATCACTTCATATTTATATTCTTTTGGCAGAAAGGGAAGAGTATCTAATCTCCAAAATTTTAAATTTTCATCATATTTTTCTGGATAACTCATGGTCACTAGATGCCCTACACACCAAGTAATTACCCAATTTTCAGATTCAATATAGCCATCTTTTCTATTTCCACCACATTTTAGTACTTTTGCAAATTCCATAGCAACAGAAGGTTTTTCTGTAATGAGTAAATTTTTTGGCATTTTTCTTTCCTTCCTTTATTCATATAAAACAATATCCATTTCAGAGGTAAAGTTTTGATTTCCATAAGCAAAAACAATATAAAGTTCCCCATTTGGACCTAGAAAATAGGTAGAAAGGTTTGCTAGTTGATACATTTGACTGCTTAAATCTCTATGATAAACAGAATATCCTGATTGTACTAAGATTTGTGCTTCTTGGGCTGCTTTTTCAACTACTTGCGTAATTTTAGCTTGACAATCACTTTGTACAATATTCTTTTGTGTTAGTAAATCTGCAATCTCAACTTTTTCTCCTGTTGTCATATTATAATTATAACTTTGTACAATTACTCTTTGTGGATTTTCTCCTTCTTTTAAGGTAGATTTTATCACTAAAGATAAAATATCTCCATTTCGATATGCTGCATAATCCACTGTATAGATTGTGTAATTGGCATTTTGGTTACTTAAAATTTCAGATGCTTTATTGGCAAATACCGTTTGGGTAATATTATTAAAACTAGTAGGTACTTCCCCTTGAATATTGATAACTGGCAAATGAATATTTAATTCATAATTTTCATTTTGCTCTACAATATCATAGGCAGAATAAATAATTTCTTTTGTATTATCTAGTTTTTGGATAGAGGATGTATCATATTCTCCAAGGTTTAGGGTGTTTGTGAATAAATTGGTAAATTGTGTTTTGATTTCTTCTTGCGTTTTCTCTTTTATCTCATCATTTGGTTCATTATTAAAATCTGGCATAATTACATTATTTCTATCTTCTTCACTTACAAAAAACTGTGCATATATTCCTGCAATAATTGCTAAAACACAAAATATAGCAATTAAGATATAGATAATTTTCATATTTTTCATAACGATATTCTCCTTCTTTTATTATCTTATCGTATTTTTTCTCAAAAATCTAGTAGTTTTTGAACTTTTTACACTTTCTTTCATATAAAGAAAATTAATTTTTCCTTAAACCCTTATCAAAATCATTTTCTACATTGACTTATCCCCCATTTTGCTGTATGATATATATTATGAAATTAGATAGTTTTTAAATTTAGAAATGGAGATTTTAATCATTATGCTATGTTCAATATGTAATAAAAATACAGCTGTTATATTTGTGAATAAAACAGATGAGAAAGGAAACCCTAAAAAAGAAGGTTACTGCTATGATTGTGCCCAAAAACAAGGAATTGCCCCAATGCAAACGTTAATGAAACAAGCAAATCTAACAGAAAAAGATTTAAATGATATGACTAAACAAATAGAAGGAATGTTAAATAACATGGCCGAAAATATGGATATGGATGCTTTAGCCGAACAAATGAATGACATGGATGAAGAAGAAATAGAAGATATGAAAGAAAATGGTATGGGAATTCATTTTAGTGCGATTCCTCTAGGTTCTATTTTTTCTAATATGTTTGGTGGTAACAACTCTGCTTCTGAGGAGTCACAAGATCCTAACTCTAGTAATGCTAATTTTTCTGAAAAGAAAAAAGTAAAAGTAGAGAAGAAAAAAGATAAACGTAAAAAGGCTTTAGAAACTTATGGTACAAATTTGACTTTAAAAGCACAAAATAATCAATTAGATATGGTAATTGGTAGGGATAAAGAGATTCAGAGGATGATACAAATTTTAAATCGCCGTAGTAAAAATAATCCATGTTTAATTGGAGAGCCTGGAGTTGGGAAAACCGCTATTGCTCAAGGATTAGCCATTAAAATTGCAAATGGAAAAGTTCCTGCTAAACTACTAAATAAAGAAGTATATTTACTAGATATGACTGCGGTAGTTGCTGGTACTCAATTCAGAGGGCAGTTTGAAGCTCGTATGAAATCTATTATTGATGAGTGCAAAAATTTAGGAAATATTATTTTAGTAATTGATGAGATTCATAATATCATTGGTGCAGGTGATGCTGAACATTCTATGAATGCTGCTAATATCTTAAAACCTTCCCTTTCTAATGGGGAAATTCAACTCATTGGAACTACTACTTTAAAAGAATATCGTAAATATATTGAAAAAGATAGTGCTTTAGAGCGTAGATTCCAACCTATTATGGTAGAAGAACCTTCTATTACAGATTCTATCGGTATTTTAGAGGGAGTTAAACAATATTATGAAGATTATCACAAAGTAAAAATTTCTACTGATGTGATTAAACAAGCAGTTATCATGTCTGAAAAATATATTCATGATAGATTTTTGCCAGATAAGGCAATTGATATTTTAGATGAAGCATGTTCTAGAATTAATTTAGATAATAAAGAATTATATGAATTAGAAGTTTTAAAAAATCAGCTTAAGGCTGTTCAAGAAGAAAAAGAGGAAGCGGCTTTAGCTGACTCAACAGAAGATTATAAAAAAGCTGCTGAACTTAAAGCAAAAGAATGCAGTCTTATCGAGCAGATTGATTGTTTAAATGAAAAAATGAGCCTTAAAAATCTAACTGTGCAAGATATTGCTGAAGTGATTGAAAGTTGGACCAAAATTCCAGTTAAAAAAATTACAGAAGCTGAAACACAAAAACTATTAAATTTGGAGACAAATCTTCATAAAAAGGTCATTGGTCAAGATGCTGCCGTAGAAGCTGTTGCAAGAGCAATTCGTCGTAATCGTGCAGGGCTAAAAAGTACCAAAAGACCACCATCTTTTATCTTTGTAGGTCCTACTGGTGTTGGTAAAACAGAACTTGCCAAAGCCCTTTGTTATGAGATGTTTGGAAATGAGAACTCTATTATTCGTATTGATATGTCTGAATACATGGAAGGTCATTCTACTTCTAAATTAATTGGTTCTCCTCCTGGCTATGTAGGTTATGAAGATAGCGGTCAATTAACAGAAAAAGTAAAACGTAATCCATATTCTATTATTTTATTAGATGAAATTGAAAAGGCAGACCCTGATGTATTTAATATTTTACTACAAGTATTAGATGATGGTCGTTTAACCGATAGCCAAGGAAATACTGTTAGTTTTGAAAATACCATCATTATCATGACTTCTAATGCTGGTTCTAACCAAAATACCAATTCAATTGGTTTTGGTGGTTCACGTATGAATCAGGATAAAATCATGGATAGCCTAAAAGAAACTTTTAGACCTGAGTTTTTAAATAGAGTGGATGAAATTGTGGTATTTAAGCAATTAACTGAAAATGAGTTATTACAAATTGTAGATTTAATGATAGAAGATACAAAAAAAGCATTAGCAGATAAAGATATTAGGATGGAATTATCAGAAGATGCTAAAAAATTCTTACTCAATAAAGGAACAGATATTAAATATGGTGCAAGACCTTTAAGAAGAGCAATTCAAAGGTATTTAGAGGATGCACTTTCTGATATGATTCTAAGAGGAGAATTATTAAATGGGCAAAAAGTAATGGTTACGGCATCTGAAGAAAATTTAGTTTTAAATGTAGAAAAATAAGGAGATATTTATGGCAAAACATATTCCAAATATTTTAACTGTACTTAGGTTTTTACTGATACCATTTATTGTATATTATATTGTAGTAGATCAGTATTTATTAGCATTTATCTTTTTAACCATTTCAGGTTTGACAGATGTGTTAGATGGATGGATTGCTAGAAAATTTAACTTTATTACGAATTTCGGGAAATTAATAGACCCTTTAGCTGATAAATTAACGCAAATCGCTGTACTTTTGGTACTTACTTTTAAGGGGGTAATTCCTTTTTGGATTATTTTAATTGTCGTAGTAAAAGAAGCTACCATGATAGCAGGTGCCTCTTTCCTTTATGGAAAAGAGTTAGTAGTTTCTAGCAAATGGTTTGGAAAACTTGCAACTGTATTATTTTATATTGCAATTGTATGTTCTTTTGGTATAAAATATTGGAATGGCATTGCTCTAGATCCTACAAATTCAGTTGCTCCGCTTCCGCAGTTTGATTTATGGATTTATTACCTAGCATTAGCTGCAACCATCTTTTCTTTATTAATGTATTATGTTACTTTCTATAAACAAGGTTATCTAAAAAAAGAGAATATGAAAATAGAAAAATAGGACTATTGGGGACTGTCCCCAATGGTCCTATTCAAAATCCTCCAAAACTGTTCTTAGCTTACTTTCTCCTATTACTTTAATTCCTTCTTTCACTCTTTGCAAATCAATTTCTGGTAAGTACATAGTTACAATTTCTGTATCTTCTTTCCATGTTTCTATTCCATTTTCATCTATTGTGTAAATGCTAAGTACTCCATTATGCTCTCTTACTACATAATGTTCACTGCAAAATCCCTCTTGTTCCTGATACAAAACCACTTCCTCACTTGAAAACTTCTCTATTTGCCAATTGCTATATTGATTTGCAATTTCTTGCTTTGTACAATTAATACAATTTTGAGGCATGTCCTCTACTTTTTTAATAATATGATCACAACCCTTAAAGTACTGCTTTTCTACTAATTGAGAATTAGGGGAAGTTTTTTCTTCCATTGCTACTGTTGTTAAAACATTTTCTTGGTTTTCTTGTTCTTGCCTCTGATATGCTAATTGATTTTGAAACAAATTGCTATCTTGAGTAGATTGATTTTTTTGATAGACATAAATTCCAAGTATAATTCCAGCTACTAGCAATAAAATTGCAATCAATATGATAAGCCAAGTTTTTCTCATACTACTTAACATCCTTTCTTTAAAAGTTTATGTATATTGTTAGTATGAGAATTTTTGGTAAATTTATTCATTTTTTTAGAAATTCTTTTAATTATTAATTTTGTGTTTTACCATTGGAGTATCTGTTGTTATTTTTTGAAAAGTATATCCATTTTGTTTTCCATATTGAATAATTGCTTTTAAAGCATCTAATGTTTTTTGATTTCCTGAAAAATCATGCATTAATACAGTATTTTTAGCATTTCGTATTAAGCCTTTTGTTACATTGTTATAAACTTCATCTCTTGTCTTTGCCCCACCTGCATCATTAGAATCTACTGTCCAATCATAATATCTAAAACCTTCTTCTACTACTTTTTTGGTTAATTTGGTCATAATTTTTGGATTAAAACTACTAATCGTATTAGAACTTCCACCTGGAAACCTTGTTATGGTGGTAGTTACCCCTGTGGTATTTTTGATTTTAGTTTGTAGTTTGGTTAAATTTTGCATATAGGCTTGTTCTGATGCATAAATCTTTTTATAATTATGAGAATAGCCATGAATTGCAACTGTATGTCCTTCTTCTACAATTCTTTTTACCAATTTTTCTTTACTCTCTCCATAATTTAAAAGGAAAAAGGTAGCTTTTACATTTTCTTGTTTTAAAATATCTAATATTTTAGGGGTTATATCTAAACTAGGACCATCATCAAAAGTAAGATAAATAATTCCGCTGTTGCTAGTAGGCTTTTTTGTAGAATTTCCATTTTCTTCTTTAGTCTGGTCAGAATTTGTTTGTGTATTTTGAGAAGTTTGCCTTTTTTTAAGGATAACATTTCTTACTGCTTTTGCTTCATTTCCAGAAGAATCTTCTACTGTGTAAATAAGTTCATATTCATTTTTACTAACTTCATTTTTTTGTACTTTTACTTGTTGTTCTAAATCTTGATCTACGTTATCTTCTACTGTGTATCCTAGCTCTTTATATTCTTCATCTTCGTAAATCGTTAGCTTTTCTTGTCCTTTTAAGGTAATTTTAGGTGCTACATGATCTTCTACTTTTACAATTCTTTCTAGTTGTTTTACTTTATCTTTTTGATAATGATATTCATAAGTAATCTTATACTCCCCTGGTTTTTTGGTGTTTACTTTACCTTGTATTTTTACATCTTTTTGTACATCTTTTTTGTGATAACTTGCTTGTATTCCTGGATCTATATAAGTTTCATTTGCTTCTAAAGCAATGACAGAATTACCTTTTAGGGCCAAAACTGGCTCTTCTGTTATGTAGGTAACTCCTACATGGGTTAAAAGGCAAATATCTAATAGAATCACTAAAATAGCAACTCTTAGCTTTCTAACTCTTTTATTAAACATTGATAGAATCATAATCAAAAATAAAATAGCAGCTATCACAATTTCTACAATTGATACTGTGTTCATTTGAATTCTCCATTCTTTTGATTATTTCTTTTTTTCATCTTCTAGAGTAATGCATTGATAAGCACACGCACGAATTAATCTATTATAAATGGCAAGTCCTAATCCTTGTTTTTCTACTCCTTCGATAATGACTAAATCTACTTGTTCTTTATCTACTTTTCTTAGTAATGTAAAGATATTTTTAGCAATTTCTTCTAAATTATCTCCCATATTCCATTTTTTATCTGTTTCTAAATACGGTAAATGCTCTTTTCTTGCTAAAACTAATACTTTTTTCTTATTCTGTTTCGTTTGATTTGTAAGTTCATTAATTTTTTCTATCACTTTTTTACTTTCATTTCCACATACCATCATACATTTCGTATTTGGTGCATAATGGCGATATTTCATGCCTGGAGAAGTTACCGTTTCATTTGAATTTACCTCTTGCAGTACATGTTTATCGATTTTTACTTCTTTTGCCACTTTTTCCAATTGTTCTTTTGTAATTTTTCCGGGTCTTAATATTAAAATGCTATCTTCTTCTACTCGAATGACCGTAGATTCTAAACCTACTTGAGTTTGACCACCGTCTAGGATGTACGAAACTTTTCCATCTAGTTCATCAATGATATCTTCTATTTTTGTTCCACTTGGTTTCCCTGAAATATTAGCACTGGGTGCTGCGATGGGAACATTAGCATATTCAATTAGTTTTCTTGCAATTTGGTTACTTGGCATTCGAATTCCCACTGTATCTAAGTTTGCTGTTACAATATTGGGAATGATTTGTCTACTTTTACGTTTAAAGATGATGGTGAGTGGACCTGGCCAAAAGGTTTGGATTAATTTTTTTTCTAAATCCCCTATTTTTTCTACAATATCTTCTACCATGGCTAAGCTAGAAACATGAACAATTAAAGGGTTGTCTGATGCTCTTCCCTTTGCTTCAAATATTTTTTTAACTGCTTTTTCATCTAAGGCATTTGCTCCTATTCCATAAACAGTTTCTGTTGGGAATAAGACTAGATTGCCTTTTTTAATTTCTTCTGCTGCTTGTTTAATTTCTTGTTCTTTGATACTTTCTTTTTGATTAGAATAGGTCGTTATCATGTTTTCACGTTCTTTCTTAAATAGTTCTGATTCTATTATACTACATTTTCGCACTTTTTCAACATTATTCATTCTTTTTATATTTAATGCAAAGCATAAAAGTCCCCCTTCAAGGTTGACTTTATCTAAGCCCCTAAGCAAAAATCGCTTGAAGCTCATATTCCAGCGGTGTCCTTGTACTTTTGTACATTCACTTTTATGTGGACAATTACTAAAATCTATGCATTCATAAACTCTATTTTCTTGTATAAATTCTGTTTCTGTTTTATCATACCTTGTTTTTACGTATTCTAATTTTTTCCTTCTGGACATATAAATCTATCATTTATTTTATCATATTCCATATTTTTCCAATTATGTTTTATTGATTTCCATATCCACTATCTGCTCCTATACTTTCTGGTAATTTATTTAAAAATTTTTCATATCTTTCAAGATGTGATATCAATGTTCCATTATCATTTCTATTTTGATGTGTACTCCAATTTACAACAAATTCATTACATCTTTCTTTAATAAATTATCAAGTACTTTAAGCAATTGATAATTTGCATAAGATCATAGTTTAATTATTACACTATTTATAGTTAATAATGTAATGATATAATTCAAATAAATGCTAATTGTAAAATTCAATTCTTAAAGTAAACTTTTTCTTAATAAATTGTAATTCTAGAAAGACTAAAAAGGACTAAAAGAAATAAAAAAAATGGTAAGTAAAATTGCTAATGTATGTATTACAGTCAGAATCAACAGCGTTGAACTTATACCAAATTTATATTTTTCATATTTCATATACAATATTCCCAATATGATAAAGGAAACTATACAATAAACAATAACTAAAAAACAAAATGGATATCTGTATGGATAATTATGAACTTTATTAAAACTGATAGCCCATTGTATAAAATCATAAGCATGGTATGCCAAACAATAAGTCGCAGCATGTAATACTGCTAAAATAATAATCTTGTAACGTTCTCTTATTTTAGCATTCATTAAAAATTTACTCCCAATTATTATTGAGAATAAGAACATTATTGTAACATAACTAGATACAAAAATTTTTCCCATATTACCTCGCTATAAATTATTATTTCTTTTGTTACCATTATATCATAAATGATAAGCAACTTTCAAACCATATTAATATACCAATTATTATTGCTATACTATAAATATAAAATAGAAGAAAAAGTTGGATTTTATAATTCAAACCCAACTTTTCTGTTATAAACTATAAAATTACACATCTCCAAAATACTGTAATAAATCAGATTCAATAAAGCCAAAGTAAAGATTTTCCTTGTCAAAATTTTCTTCACCTATACCAGTATCTGACTTTATAGCATGTGTAAATATTTGCCCTGCCTCGAATCTACCAATTAACCACCCTACTTCCATTATCAAGTTTTCATCAGTTCCTTGCAAAAAGTTACCTGTACGCTCTGTCCATCTTGCATGAAGGATATTTTCAGCAGCAAAGTTATTTAATGATTTATTACCTGTTCGGCACATTAATATAGCTCTTTTTTCAGCATTAGTTAAAGCATATGAGTTATTGACTTTAATTCTACTATTTTCCTCGTCATAAATGCCAGTAGGAAGTGATAATAAGAAATTCTTTTGTTCTTCGGAAATGGATTCAGGAACTTCGATATATCCATCTGAATTTCTCTCGAGAGATAAAACCTTTTTAATGTATTCTTCTACAATTAAGTAAAGTCCTTGACAATCTGATTCTGAAAAATAATAAGCTATAGGAGTACTATAAGCATAATCAGAAGAATATAATCCTTGGGTAATCCTATTTATTTCATTAAATAACTGTAATTCGTAAGAATTTGAATCATTTTGTGATATTAATTCTTCATGAAATAGCTCTATTAATTCTAAATCAAAGTCTAGAAATGGTATTGATGTTCCAGGAATTTCTTCTCCTTCTTCATCTCCACTTGCATCTCCATGTCTCATTTTTAATATACTATAACTATCCCCTATATTAAAGATATACCAATCATCTAAATTATCTAAATCAAAAGCTATTCGGTTACCATCTGCATCATATTGATCACTTCGTATTTCATCTACACCCATGACCATAAAAATTTCTTTAAGTGATTTTGTACATAAAGTAAAACCATCATTTGTCTGCTTTAAATCCGCCTCGCTAATATAATTATTGTCTATAAATGACTTTAATCCTTGCGGTACAAGTTGATAAGTCATATTTTTATTAGCATAAGCATTTCTATCGTGGAAAGGATAGCCATTGTTGATATTTTCATTTATAGACCAAGTATTATAAAAACTCAAATCGTATGGCGTAGTAGTCTTCAATTCAGCTTGTGTATATCGTGCGTTAGAATCGTTCGTAGGCGAACCGGTAATACTATTTATAGAAATATTATCACTTTTACTACCACCTTTAGCAATAATATATTTATATCCATTGTTTACCCATCCTTTTGTAATACTTATTTCAGAAGACATAACTGCACATTTAGTTATAGAACTATTTGATTCTCCAACAGCTGCAATTCCACCAGCATAAACATCAGATAAACTCGTTGAGGTTCCCTTTGATTGAACTTTTCCAGAGTTATAACTTTGAGTTATAGTACCTTTATTGTTTGCCACAAGTCCACCTGCATATGGACTACCATTGGCTGTCATAGCAAGTACATTCCCTATATTGTAACAATCTTCTATAGTTCCATTAAATTCTCCGCATAGCCCTCCAGTTCTTGCAATTCCGATAATAGATTCTACTTCTGCTGTTATTGATGCAGTATTATAGCTCAATAAAATTGTAGTATTAGAGGCTTTGCCTACTAATCCTCCTACCCAAGAACTATTGTCATTGCTAGTTACTATATTTATATTACCAGAAAAATGAACATTTTCTAAAGTGGAATTTTCAGAAAATGCAACAATGCCACCTACATATACATTTGGATTTGACATTGAACTTCCTGTTGTTAACGAAATATTTCCGTTAACATATAAATTTTTAATAGTTGCCTCGGAGCATGAAGCAAACAGTCCTAAATATTGAGTATTTGGAAAAGGACCAGTATTCTCCTGAATATTATATGTTATACTATGACTACTTCCATCAAATATTCCTTCAAAGTTACTAATAGGATTTAAATTTCCAGTTATTTCAATATCTTCCGTTAAAATAAAATGTTGATCTGAATTATTCATCAGTATAAGATCTAGTTGGCTATCAATTGCTATAACACCACCTGGTAGAGTATCATCTTCTAAATCTTCGGGTGGTTCAGATGTAGCTTGTACTTTTGTTTGTGGAAACACTCCAATAGAAATTATTACAATTAAAATTATTGCTAGTATTCTATTTTTTAATTTTTCCTTCATTTACTTTTCCTCCTATTCTATTTTTTCACACTTTAGTTTTAGATAAATTAATTTTTTATTTTCCCCCTTTCTAAATAACATAATACAAAACTTTCCTCCTTTTAATTATTTCTTTTTTTATATCATTATTTAAGTCAATAAAAAATAATTTCGGAAAATATAGAAAACTTAATCATAAAAACGGAAAAAATGGAATTATTGATAAAATTTTATTGTTGTATTTTGGTAAATATTGTAATATAATAACTAGGGGGTGTTTACTTTGATTAGTTTGTTAATAGCAGATGATAATAGAGACTTTGATATAAATTTATTTAATTCAATAAAAGAACATAATAAAAAAATTAACATTGTAGGAATTTCTGTAAATGGATTAGATACCTATGAAAAAATAAAATTACTAAAACCTGATGTTGTACTATTAGATATTAAAATGCCAATTTTGAATGGATTTCAAGTTATTGATAAATTAATTACTAAAGAAATTAATATACCTAAAATTATTCTTATTACAGCACATTTTGAAGCGTTATCTTCATATAATAGTTCAAATTTAATTTATGGTATATTATTAAAACCCATAAATTATCATGATTTAAATCGAACGTTAAATTCTATAATTGATGAAAAGTATTCAAATAAACTCAATAATGAAATTATTCATATCCTATCCAATTTTGATTTTAATGTAAAAAGTAAAGGATATAAATATTTAGTAGAATGCATTAGGGCTTGTTTAGATTCTCCATGTTTGATAAATAATTTAGAAAAGAAGTTATATCCCTATATTTCTAATTGTTTCATAGGTTCTACTCCTTCTAAAATAAAATGGGCTGTAGAAAAATCAATTAATTCTATGTATAGATATACAAATAAGAAAATTTTAGAAAAATTTTTTCCTAATTCTAAAAAACTTTCTCCAAAATATTTTATAGAAATAATTATTTCAAAAATAGATTAATTGTTAAAGGAAAAATTTAATATATTCTTTTACAAAGAAACAGGTAGATTATTAGTTACTTAATACCCGACACTTTTTCATAAAGCCATTTTTATTTTTCAGTAATGATTTTACTTGTCTCAATTTTTTATTGCAAAAAAACAACCTTTTTGTTAAAATACTGACATAAAACCAAAATCAATATACAAAAGAAGGTTGTTTTTATGTTTAAATTATATAATACTCAAGCATCTCTAGCAAGAGATTTATCAAATTTTTTTAAAAATATTTCTCCTAATATCTCTAAACCTCATTTAAAGATTATTCCCTACATTATTCTTGGTATGATTCAGTCTGAATCTGTTGTTACTTCTGATATTGTTAAAATGCTTAAAGGTGACTTTTCCTTCGTTTCTCCCTTTTCTTCTATTAGAAAATTAGAAAGATTTTTTAATAACCCTAAATTTGATGTTTACTCTTTCTATCACTCTATGATTCGTTTTGTTATTTCTAATTTTAAATCTAAAAACTACAACTTGATTTTCCTCGCTGACAGATGGTTTAATTTCCGTGAAATTATGCAACACATTGACTCTCTTTCTTGTACTTATTGCATTAGAACTAAAACTAATGTTGCTATTGAAATTGATAACGTTGTTAGCAAAACTGTTTCTCATCATGAACCTTTCTTCATTTTAACTAATGGTTCTACTAGACTTGCTATCAAACATTATCGTTTCCGTTTTGGTTCTATTGAATCTATTTTCAAAAATCAAAAATCTAATGGTTTCTATTTAGAAAGTACTAAAATGCGTAATATTCATTCCTTTTCTACTTTATTTGGTCTTATGTGTGTTGCTCTTCTTTGGCTTACTATTTTAGGTTCTGATTATTCTAAAAACAAAAATCATTTTAAGAATTATTTAAAAATCAGATGTTCTAAGAGAAACGGCGATCGTTTTAGAAAGACTATGTCTCTTTTTAATACCGGTTTATTTTTCTTTCATCTTGCTTTTTGTTGTCCTAAACCTGCAATTATCAAATGCAATTTTATGCTTTATGATGTATAGCCTTTTTTCAATACCATTTTTTACCATATGTTGTAGTATTTTTTATCATGCGATTTTTTTCTAAATTTCGAAATATTTATTAAAATTTCATTGTTAAATTTAAAAAGTAGCACTATGTTGACATAAGTTTGTCTATTTTGTGCTACTTTTTTATATATATTTTTCTATTACTGGGCGCTATTTTAGGATTTTTTTCATTTTTTATTAAGGTGACTATTTTTCTGTAAATTGTATAATAAAACTATACAAAAATTCTCAAGTAAAATTGAGCAAATTTGTATAGTTTTTTTCTTACCTTTTTAAGGTACAATTAATTCATCTTTTCTAAAAGGGATGGTGATGATTGTAT
>CALYAE010000054.1 GCA_944393435.1 uncultured Clostridia bacterium | reverse complement strand
TGATATTTTCTCATTTCTCATAGCAAATGTCAATCTTTCTTTCATGATTTCCAAAAAATAGATAAAAGTTACATTTTATTCTCATCATCCTCCTTTTCCCTTTAAAAGTGCACAAAAATAACAGGCTATTTGTTCTATCTAAACAATAGTCTGTCTTTTCCTATCACAAATAAAGGTAAGTTTTTACCTTGTTTATTTTTTAGTATTATTTTGATATATATATATATACATACAGCGCCAAGACTTTCAAGGATTTTCATTATGATATACTTCCTTCTTTGTTTTCATTAATTAAATTATATCTATTTGTTTGTGATTTGGCAATAGTTTTTATTTTAAATTTCCATAAAAAAAACTGCATTTTGTTTTGCAGTTTTTTAATATTTCCTTAAAATGGCGTAGGTGAGAGGATTTGAACCTCCGCGGCCCTAAAAGAACCCTACAAGTTTAGCAAACTCGCCCCTTCAACCACTTGGGTACACCTACATATTTGGCGGAGAGGGTGGGATTCGAACCCACGGTAGGCTACAAACCTACGCCAATTTTCAAGACTGGTGCCATAAACCAACTCGACCACCTCTCCAGTTAGCTGTTACCAAAACCGGTAACAGTATTTATCTTAACATATTTTGCAGTTGCTTGTCAATAGGAATTTTCTAGCAATTTGGAATTTTTTACTTTTTATTTTACTAAGTTTAAAATCCTTTCTAATTCATCATTTGTAGAATATTGAATAATAATTTTTCCACTTCTTTTTCCAGCATTTAATTTTACCTTGGTTCCAAAAAAGTTTTGGAAAGTATCTTCTATATCCCTACAAATGGCTTCTCTTCGTTCTTCATATTTTTTAGACACTTTCTTTTTATCTTGTACCTTTTTTTCAATATCTCGAACGGTTTCCCCTTTTTCGATGATTCTTAAAGCCATTTCATACTGCTTATCTGGATCATCATAGCAAAGCAAAGATCTACAATGCCCTTCATTAATTTTTCCCTCTAAAGCAAGCTGAATGACTCTATCATCTAAATTTAAGATTCTTAAAGTGTTAGTTACTGTGCTTCTATTTAATCCCACGGTATCTGCTAGTTCTTGCTGTGTCATTCCATATTCATCTAATAATTGTCTAAATCCTCTTGCTTTATCAATTGGGTTTAAATCTTCTCTTTGAATATTTTCAATTAAAGCAATTTCTTTATTTTTGCGTTCATTAGATTCCCTTACAATACAAGGCATTTCTTTTAATCCTGCTTTTTTAGCTGCTCTCCATCTTCTTTCACCAGCCACAATTTCATAATAGCCTTCTTGTTTCGTTACAATAATTGGTTGGATGATGCCATATTTTTCAATGGATTTTGCAAGTTCTTCTAATGATTCTTGTGGAAAATTCCTTCTTGGTTGATTTTTATTTGGCTCTATTTCAATTACTTTAATATTTTCTACAATTTCTTCCCCTGCTTTTAATTTTTTTTCTTCTTCTTTTGTAAGTTGATTCTCACTAAATAATGCTTCTAGCCCTTTTCCTAAGCCTGTTTTTTTCATTGCCATTTTTTACCACTCCTTTTTTATTTCATTTTCTAAACAGCATGCTTCCCTTTTCCTGCTGTTTCATTATTTTTGATAAATTCTTTTACAAATTTATCATAGCTTTTGGCTCCTTTTGACCTTGGATCATAAACAGAGATTGGCATTCCATAACTTGGTGCTTCACTTAATTTTACATTTCTTGGAATTACTGTTTTATACACTTTATTTTCAAAATAGCGATTTACTTCTTTTACCACTTGGTTAGAAAGATTTGTTCTAATATCATACATGGTAAGCAAAGCTCCTTCTATTTCTAATTCTTTATTTAAATGTTTTTTTACTAAGTTTACAGTATTAAGCAGTTGTCCTAAACCTTCTAATGCGTAGTATTCACATTGTACTGGAATTAATACACTATCTGATGCCGTAAAGGCGTTTAAAGTAATTAAGCCTAAAGATGGAGGACAATCAATGATAAGATAGTCATAATCTTGTTTGATTTGATCTAATTTTTCCTTCATACGATATTCTCTAGACATCATAGAAACTAATTCTACCTCAGCCCCTGCTAGGTTAATATTAGATGGACAAATGGATAAATTTTTAATTTCTGTTTTTTGAATAATCTGTTTTGGTTCTACTTCATCATTGATCATTAAATCATATACAGAATATTCCACATCCTTTTCCATTCCCACACCACTTGTGGCATTGCCTTGTGGATCTGCATCTATTAATAATACTTTTTTTCCTCTTTTGGCAAGTAAAGTACTTAAATTAATGGAAGTAGTGGTTTTGCCTACTCCTCCTTTTTGATTTGCAATTGCTATTACTTTTCCCAATTTGATAGCCTCCTTTTGTGTATTATGTAAACTATTTTTTAGAATTTTTTTGTGTTATTTCTATCCTATATGATATAGAAATAATGGATATCTGTCAATGCAAAAAGCAAAAAAATAGCAAAAAATTTTTGAATTTTTTTTGCTATTTTGAATTGATTTTTACTATATTCTTCTATTATTTTATGGGATCTTTTGCTGGTGTACCAGCCTTTCTAGGATATTTACTTGGCGTATTTTTTATTTTTTGAATGATAACAATTTTTCTTATCATATCACTTTGCGGTAAACGAATTTCTTCTACCCTTTGTATTTTTCCCCCTAATAGTTCTATTGCTTTTTTAGCTTCTTCTAGTTCTTCTGTTATTTTTTCTGATTTCATACATACACATAGTCCTCCTACTTTTACAAAAGGTAACATATATTCTAATAAAACACTTAGCCTTGCTACTGCTCTAGAAGTAACTACATCATAGCCTTCTCTTTGTCCTTTTTCTTTTACAAACTCTTCTGCTCTTCCATGCTTTGCTTCTATTTTGCTTAAGCCTAAGGTTTTTATTACTTCTTCTAAAAAGGTAATTCTTTTTTGAAGAGCATCTAATAGAGTAATTTGTTTATCTTCTTGTACAATTTTAAGTGGAATTCCTGGAAAGCCTGCTCCTGTTCCCACATCTAAAATGCAGTTTGCTTGTTCTATATAAGGTAAAATACTTAAACTATCAATAAAGTGTTTGAATAATATTTCTTTTTCGTCTGTAATAGCTGTTAAATTCATTTTTTCATTCCAGGTTTGTAATAGCTGCATATATTGATAAAACTCT
This sequence comes from uncultured Clostridia bacterium, assembly GCA_944393435.1. Taxonomy (GTDB): domain Bacteria; phylum Bacillota; class Clostridia; order TANB77; family CAG-508; genus CAG-273. Next base: position 12,593 of record CALYAE010000054.1, on the reverse strand, counting down.
TCTAACTTGGTGTCTGATAAGATAATTTGCATTTGGTTTGCTTTTTGTTTTAACTCTTGCATCCATTCTTGTTTATCCATTTTCTTCTTCTCCTTCTTTTTTATTTTCCTTTCTTTTTTGCTCTAAGTAAATGAGTAATACAGAAATATCTGCTGGAGAAACTCCTGAAATTCTAGAGGCTTGTCCCACAGAATTTGGTTTTAACTTTTCTAACTTTTGTCTTGCCTCTATTCTTAAGCCTTTGATAGCTTGATAATTGATGTCTTGTGGTAGTAATTTTTTCTCTAATTTTTTAAATTTTTCTACTTGTTGTTCTTGCAATTTAATATATCCCTTATATTTTACTTGAATTTCTACCTCATTTGTTACTTCTTTTGAAAGTTTTGGTCTTTGTGTATCTATTTTTCCTAATATTTCATAATTTAATTCGGTTCTTCTTAATAGTTCAGCAAGTTTTACACCGGTTGTTAAAATGGATGTATGATTTTCTTCTAAAAAGTCATTGATTTGTTTTTCTGGCTTAATAACAGTATGTTCTAGTCTTTCAATTTCTTTTTCTATTTCTTCTTTCTTTTGTAGGAATTTTTGATAGCGCTCTTTGGAAATTAAGCCTATTTGATAGCCAATCTCAGTAAGCCTTAAATCTGCATTGTCTTGCCTTAATAATAGTCGATATTCTGCTCTAGAAGTCATCATTCTATATGGCTCATTGGTTCCTTTGGTTACAATATCATCAATTAGTACACCAATATAAGCATCACTTCTATCTAATATAATTGGCTCTTTGCCTTTTAATTTTTGCGCCACATTAATTCCTGCCATAATGCCTTGTGCAGCTGCTTCTTCATAGCCTGATGTTCCATTAATTTGACCTGCAAAAAACATCCCTTCAATATTTTTATGCTCTAAAGATAGTTTTAATTCAGAAGGATCAATGCAATCATATTCAATTGCATAAGCAGGTCTTGTAAATTCTACTTTTTCTAAACCAGGAATTGTACGATACATGGCAATTTGTACATCTTCTGGAAGAGAAGAACTCATTCCTTGTACATACATTTCTTCTGTATCTCTTCCCACAGGCTCGATGAAAAGCTGATGTCTTTCTTTATCAGCAAAACGCACTACTTTATCTTCAATAGAAGGACAATATCTTGGTCCTGTTCCTGTAATTTCTCCCCCATACATTGCTGAACGATGCAAATTTTTACGAATGATTTCGTGAGTTTGATTGTTCGTATAAGTTAGATAGCATGGTAGTTGCTCTTCTTTTAAATAAGTAGTATCTTCGAAAGAAAATATTGTTGGATTTTTATCTCCATCTTGTCTTTCCATTTTTGAAAAATCTACGGACTTTCTATTGATTCTAGCTGGTGTCCCTGTTTTAAATCTTACTAAGTGAATTCCTAGTTTTTTTAAGACATCCGATAATCGATTGGCCGCAAATACGCCATCTGGACCACTTTCATAAGATACTTCTCCTATATAGATCTTTCCTTTTAAATAAGTTCCTGTTGCTAAAATTACATTTTGTACTTGGTAAACGGCCCCAATATTGGTTTCAACAGAAGTTACTTTTCCATTTTCTACCCCTATATTTACGATTTCTGCTTGTTTTAAATAGAGATTGTCCTGTTTTTCTAAGGTATGTTTCATTTCCGCTTGATATTTTTTTCTATCTGCTTGTGCTCTTAGCGAATACACAGCAGGCCCTTTTGAGGTATTTAGCATTCTTAGCTGGGTATAAGTTTTATCAATATTTTTCCCCATTTCTCCCCCTAGGCAATCTATCTCCATTACTAGATGTCCTTTAGAGCTTCCGCCTATATGTGGATTGCAAGGCATATTCGCTACTGCCTCTAAACTAATAGAGAATAATAAAGTTTTAAATCCAAGCCTTGCAGTTGCTAGAGCCGCTTCACATCCAGCATGTCCTGCTCCAATTACTGCTACATCATATTTTCCTGCATCATATTTTGAATTTTCCATTTCTTTTTCCTTTTTTAACTGTTTGCCAAAAAGGTTACCCTCCTATTCTTTGTTTTTTTAATTTTCATTCGTTTTGTATGAAACGAAAAATACTGTTTGATATAACTTTTTGTCATGTCGAAATTTGTCGAACGCATTTTAGATACTCTTTAAGATAGTTTCATTTTTCCTTTCGACATATCATTGTCATTTTGTTAGTGTTCGGTGTTCGTGTTTCACGCCTGCAATATATATTGAAATAGCATGTTTCACGGATTATTTTTAGTGTAACTTATTAGGTTATTTTTACCTTGTGTGTCTTTTTGTTCTACTTTCCTAAGCAAAATTTTGAGAAAATTTCATTGATAATATCCTCAGAAACATTCTCCCCTGTAATGGAACTTAATTCTTCTAAAGTTTGTTTTATTGGTACAGAAATAATATCAATTGGCATTTGATTTTGTATACATAATTTTGCCTCATTGACACAAGTAATTGCTTTTCCTATATGTTCTTTATGTCTCATATTCGTAATTAAATTGCCATCATTGATTTCTATTTGCTTTAAGGCAAACATATCTAGTATTTGTTCATATAGTGCCTCTAAGCCTTCTTTTGTTTTAGCAGAAACTTTGATAACTGGTTTATTTAGTTTTTTGATTTCTTCTTTTTCATCTAGATGATTATCTTTTTCATCTATTTTATTTAATAAAATAATGGCCTTTTTATCCTGTATCATATCTAAAATTTGTAGATCTTGATTGGTTAAATCTTTGGTATTATCAAAAATACTAATGACTAAATCTGCTTCTTTGGTGAGTTGAATTGCTTTTTCTACCCCTATTTTTTCAATTTCATCTTCCGAGTTTCGAATTCCTGCTGTATCAATTAATTTTAATGGTATTCCTTGCAAATTCACCATTTCTTCAATGGTGTCTCTGGTGGTTCCTTCTATTTTACTTACAATAGCCCTTTCTTCTTTTAAAATAGCATTTAATAAAGAAGATTTGCCTGCATTTGGTTTTCCTATAATAACAGTTTTAATTCCCTCTTTTAAGATTTTACCGAGTATCAAAACTCTTTTCTAATTGTTGTAATTTTTCTTGAATTTGCTTTAATTGTTCGCATACTTTTTGATTCGTAACTTCTTCTATGTCATATTCTGGATAATCAATATTAGCTTCTATATCAGCCATCATGTTTAATAGGTTTTTACGAATTTCTTGTATTTTTTGAGATAAATGGCCTTCTAATTGCATAAAAGATGCCTTTGCCTCTTGCGTCGTTTTAGATTGAATTAGATCTATAATTCCTTCTGCTTGTGATAAATCTATTCTGCCATTTAAAAAAGCTCTTTTGGTAAATTCACCAGGCTCGGCAAGAGTTGCCCCTGCTTTAATACATTCTTCTAAAATTCTTTGCTCTACTATTAATCCCCCATGTGAGTTAATTTCACACATATTTTCCGTTGTATAGCTTTTTGGTTCTTTAAAAAATGAAACTAATACCTCATCTATTTTCTCCTTTGTTTTAGGGTCTATGATATGACCGTACTTCATAGTATAGCCTGGTATTTCTTCTATTTTTTGTTTTTGTTTTGGCTCAAATATTTTTTCTAAAATGGAAAAGCAATTTTTTCCACTCATTCTAATAATTCCAATTCCTCCATTTGCTGGTGCAGTTGAAATTGCAACAATGGTACTCATTTTTTCCTCCTTTTACCAACAGGGACGTTCCTTTTTGGTAAAAAAAGTCAAAGTTAGATATAGTGTTTCATAACTAAAATCCGAACTTTGACTTCCGATTTTTTTTTATTTTTTTGTAATAACCACTTTTCTGTATGGCTCTTCCCCTATACTGTAAGTTCTAACTCTTTGACTACCTTGCATACGATTGTGGATAATTTTTCTTTCATAAGCTGACATTGGTTCTAGTGTTATTTGTTTTCCAGTTCTAATTACTGTTCTAGCTAATTTATCGGCAAGTTCTTCTAGAGCTTTTTGCCTTTTTTCACGATAATTTTCAATATCTAAAATAATGCGTGCTTTTCCTTCTACATTTTTATTAGCAATTGCTGATAAAATGGTTTGCATAGCATTTAAGGTTTCTCCTCGATAACCAATTAATTTTCCTGCTTCTTCCCCATTTAATGTCACATATACATATTCTTCATCTGAATGAATTTCATATTGAATTGATGGCATTATTTTGGAAAATTCCTCTAAAAATATTGTTAAATTTTCTTTTACTTTTGCTAATTCTTCTTGGCTAAGAGCCACAACAGATTTTTCCTTTTGATAAGTTTCTTTATCTTCTTTATAATCTGTTTTTCCTTTTTTATTGTTAGCATCTTCTTTTAAGGTTAATTCTACTTTAACAACTCTTGGAGCTAAAATGCTAAAAAAACTTCTTTTTTCTTCATTTTCTAATATTTTAATTTCTACTTTATCTTTTGAAACTTTTAATTCTTTTAAGCCCTTTTCAATTGCCTCTGTTGAAGTTTTTCCTTCTGCAATAATTGTTTTAGCCATTTGAAGATTCCCCCTTCAATGTTTCTTCTTTTTTTTCTTGGATTTCCATGATTTTATTAATCACTAATCTTTCTATAATCATTAAAATATTACTAATTAACCAGTATAGAGCTAATCCAAGTGGCGCAATGATTGCAATCATAACTGCCATAGCTGGCATCATATACATCATGCTTTTATTCATTGCCTGCATTTGTTCCATTGGATCTGGTTCTTGCTCTTTTCCTTCAGCATTTTGTACAATGATATCTTGTTTTTTCTTTTTATTTTGTGTCATTGTTGTAATTTTAATAGAAATTGCAGAAGTAAGTACATAAAGTACTGGTATGATATATACTTTCCAATCATTTAGACTTTGGGTTGGAACTTTGCTTAAATCTAATCCTAAAAATTCCATATTAAGCCTTAATTGGTTATATTCTTCTCTTTTTGCTTCTAATTCTTCTCTATTTTCTACTTCTCCACTTTCTAATTGATTCGTTAATTCCTCATATTTTGTTTGAGCATAATTTAATACTGCAATTTGCTGATAGCTGTTATTTTGGTTTACACCACTTTCTTTCATTTCTACTGTATATTTTTCAATTAAACTTGGATCTACTTTTTTCATATAAGTAAGTGGTTGACTTACAAGCCAAAATACAGATAAGATAATAATTAATTGCAAAATAGAGCTTAAACAGCCACTAAATGGACTCATTTTTTCTCTTTTGTAAAGTTCGATGGTTTCTTGGTTTAATTTTTCTGGATTGTTTTTATATTTTTTCTGAATTTCAGACATCTCTTTTTGAAGCTGTGCTGACTTTTTTAAGGATTTTTGTTGTTTAATGGTAATTGGTATTAAAATAATTCTCAAAATAATAGAAAATACAATAATTGCAACACCATAATTGTTAAAAAATTGGTATAACCAATTTAATAAATAACCAAATATTTCTGATATAAATCCCATGGATTTCCTCCCCTATTTTAATGGGTCATAGCCTCCTTTTGCAAAAGGATGACACCTAATTAATCGCTTCATTCCTAAATAGATTCCTTTTAAAAGACCATATTTTTGGATTGCCTGCAACATATAGTTTGAGCAACTAGGATAAAATTTGCAATGTATTCCAAAAAAACTAAGGATTGGAGAAATACATTTTTGATATCCTTTTAATAAAAAAAGAAAAAAACGTTTCATAAGTAAATTCCAGCCTTTTTAAATAATTTTTCCATATCTTTTTGAATAATATGAAAATTAGCTTCTTCTACTTTAGCTTTTTTGTTCCATAAAAAAACAATATCATATCCAGAACTTAGTTTGTTTTGTAATAAACGATAGTTTTCCCTAATTTTTCTTTTAATCCAATTTCTCTTTACAGCATGACATGTTTTTTTAGAAATAGCAATTCCAAATCGGTTTACTTCTTCCCTATTTTTATGGATGTAAATAATAATTTGCTCACCTACATAAAATTTACCTTTTTTTAAAACATTTTGGAATTCGTAATTTTTCTTTAACGTATTCATTTTTCTCATTTTTATCACTCAATTCAAAAAAGGTCACCTTTCATCTACGTGACCTTTTGTTTTACGCACTTAGTTTTTTTCTTCCTTTTGCACGTCTAGCTTTTAATACATTTCTTCCTGATTTTGTTTTCATTCTTTTCATAAAACCATGTTCTTTTTGTTCTTGTCTTTTTTTAGGTTGATATGTTCTTTTCATTTCTATTAGCACCCCCTGTTTTTTAACGTAAAGTCACTTTGCATATTATACACCATGATATCTATTTATGTCAATATTTCTAAACAATTTTCGTATTTTATTTTTTAGAGTATTGACTTCTTATTTGCATTTTTGATATGATATGAAAATATAGGGAAATAAGGTTTTGTGCCTACTTACCTGAGTTTATCCATTATGTAAATTATTCAAATTATTCGTTTGTATATAAACATTTTATGAGTTTACTTATTCACAGGCTGTGGATAACTCTGTGGATAACTTTACGTAACACTTTACAAAATGATCATATTATCTATCTTGGAAGGATTGAAATAGCGATGCAAAAAGCAGAAATTAGTCAACTACTTACAAAAGCAAAAGATTTATTAAAAGGGGAAGTAACAGGAATTTCATATAATACATGGATTAAAGATATGGAGATTGCATCAGTAAATGATAATGAAATTGTGCTTATTGCACAAAATTCTGTACATCTAGATATGTTAAATTCTAGATATTTAGATTTGATTCAAAATACTTTCCGATTTATTACCAATAAAGACCAAAAAATTAGAATCGTTTTAGAAGAGGATAAAAAGCAAGAAGATCAAGTGGTAAGAGATCTTCCTGTGACTTATTCTAATACCAATTTAAATCCCAAATATACTTTTGAAAGTTTCGTAGTAGGGAGTAATAATAGTTTTGCTCATGCAGCAGCTTTAGCAGTTTCTGAAGCTCCTGCCACTTCTTATAATCCTTTATTTTTATATGGGGGAGTAGGGCTTGGCAAAACACATTTGATGCATGCTATTGGAAATGCTATTCTAAAAACCAATAAAGATGCTAAAATTTTATATGTTACTTCTGAAAAGTTCACAAATCAATTAATTAATGCCATTAAAGAGGCAAAAACAGAAATGTTTCGTAATAAATATCGCAATATTGATGTTTTGTTAATTGATGATATTCAATTTATTGCTGGAAAAGAAAGTTGTCAAGAAGAATTTTTCCATACGTTTAATGCACTTCATGAAGAAGGAAAGCAAATTATTTTATCTAGTGATAGACCGCCAAAAGATATTCAACTCTTAGAGGATCGTTTAAAAACTCGTTTTGAGTGGGGACTAATTGCTGACATTTCCAATCCAGATTATGAAACTCGTATGGCAATTTTAAAAAAGAAAGCACAATTAGATCATATCCTTGTAGAAGATGATATTTTATCGAATATTGCTACTAAAATAGATACTAATATTCGAGAATTAGAAGGAACTTTAAATAAATTAATTGCTTTATCTTCTTTAGAAAATAAACCAATTAGTATGGAACTTTCCAATAGAGCCATTTCTGATATTGCATCACAGAAAGATAAAGTACTATCTGCAGAATATATTCAAGAAGTAGTTGCTAAATATTTTGGAATAACCGTAGAAGATTTAAGAGGTTCTAAAAGATCATCTGATGTTGTATTTCCAAGACAAGTTGCCATGTTTTTATGCCAAGATATTGCTGGAATATCCACACCAAAGATTGGACTAGCATTCGGAAAAAGAGATCATTCCACTGTAATGCATGCTTGTAAAAAAATCGAAAAAGAAGTCAAAGAAAATACTAATACAAAATTAATTGTGGAAACTGTGCAAAACTCACTTTTTTCCGACTAACCCTACGGACAATATAAAAGCAAGACTTTTTTAAAATTTTTGTTTGAAAAAATATTCGTTTGGAAAATATATTTCAAATACTGACGATAAAAGTTCTACAAAAGATATCCACAACGGGCTGTGGATTACCTGTGGAAAAACTGTGAATAACTTCTTATCCACAATCAAAAATGGAAACTGTTGATAACTTTTTTATTTATCCACAAACTTATCCACATAAAATTTCTTAGGGAATAAAGGGTTACAAGTAGTTTTCCACAATATCCACAACACCTACTATTACTACTACTATAATTATTATTTATTATATAAATAAAGGAGCGAAATAAAAAATGAAATTTGTCTGTGAAAAGGATATTATCCTTAAAGCTATTAATTCCGTAACAAAAGCGGTCGCTAGTAAAACAACAATGCCAATATTAGAAGGAATTTTAATTCAAACTAATGAAAAAGAAGTAAAACTTACAACCTATGATTTAGAAATAGGAATTGAATATATTATGGAATGTGAAGTACAAGAACAAGGAGCAACAGTTGTAAATGCTATTATGTTTAGTGAAATTATTAGAAAACTTCCAGATAGTGAAATTCATATAACCATTAATGAAAATAATTTATTAGTAATTGAGTGTGAAGGTTCTTTATATAAACTTGCAACAATGAATCCTGATGAATTTCCAGAACTTCCTAAAATCGATATTGAAAATTCAATTGAAATAGAGCAAAATACCTTAAAAGATATGGTTAGAAAAACTATCTTTGCAGTAAGTCAGGAAGAAAATAGACCAATTTTTACAGGTTGCTTATTTGAAATTAGAAATAATAAATTAAATGTAGTAGCAGTAGATGGATTTAGACTTGCTTGGAAAAGTAAATTTTTGCAATCACAAGTAAATGATTTTTCAGCAGTAATTCCAGGAAGAACTTTAAATGAAATTAATAAAATTTTAACAGATTCATTTGATACCATTAAAATTGGAGTTTCTAAAAATCAAGCATTATTTGAAATGGAAAATTGTAAAATTGTTACTCGTCTATTAGATGGAGAATTTTTAAATTATGCAAGTGTAATTCCACAAACTTGGGAAACTAGAATTAGAGTGGATAAAAATGCAATTCAAAATTGTTTTGAAAGGGTAAGTTTAATTTCTGCATCAAGCATTGAAAAAGAAAAAAAATATCCTGTCAAAGTAAATGTAGAGATAGGTAAGGTAGTGATTTCTTGTACAAACCAAACAGGTGATGCAAAAGAGGAAATGTTTGTTGAAACAGAAGGACAGAATTTAGAAGCTGGATTTAATCCAAAATACTTTTTAGATGCACTTCGTGCAATAGATGATCCAGAAGTATTTATTGATTTTGGTTCTAGCATTTCTCCATGCATTATCAGACCAACTGAGGAAAATGGGGATTATATTTATATGGTACTTCCTATTAGAATGAAGGAGTAGGACATTAGCCATGTATATAGAAAAAATAATACTTAATCATTTTCGTAATTATGATGAACAAGTTATAAAATTGAATCCACATATTAATGTATTTTATGGAAATAATGCACAAGGAAAGACCAATATTTTAGAATCTATCTTTTTATGTGGATTTGGAAAATCATTTCGCACTTCTAAAGAAAAAGAAATGATAGGGCTTGGAAAAGAATATACACAAGTAGAGATGCAATATCAAGAATCGGATAGAAGTGGAAAAATAAAAGTAATATTAGCTAATAAAAAACAAATAGAAGTAAATGGAGTAAAAATTAAAAAACTAAGCGAATTAGTAGGAAATTTAAATTTAGTTATTTTTACGCCAGATGACATCCAAATATTAAAAAACGGTCCAGCAGAAAGAAGAAGATTTTTAGACATGATGATAGGGCAATTAAGACCAAACTATGTTTATACTTTAAATTTATATTTAAAAACATTAGAACAAAGAAATAATTATTTAAGACAAATAAAAGAAGAAAATAAATCAGAAGAAATGTTAGAAATTTGGGACGAAAAATTAGCCGAATATGCAGTAACCATTTGGAAATATAGAAATGAATTTATAGAAAAGTTAAAACAAAAAATAAAAGTAATTCATCTGCAAATAACAAATGAAAAAGAAGAACTAAAAATAGAATATCTTTCAGATTGCAAAAATAAAGAAAATTATTTAGAGTTATTAAAACAAAGAAGAAAATTAGATATTATCAAAGGTTTTACGACAAAAGGAATTCATCGCGATGATTTTCAAACTTTGATTAATGAAAAAGAAGTAGGTATTTATGGTTCACAAGGACAACATAGAACCTCTATTCTTACTTTAAAATTAGCAGAATTATATGTGATTTATGATGAAATAGGAGAATATCCCATTTTATTATTAGATGATTTTATGTCAGAGTTAGATGAAAATAGAAGAAAAAGTCTTCTTAAATACATCAAAGATACACAGGTGATTATCACTTGTACAGACAAAATGGAGCTAAAAGATATAGATTTAGAAAAAGAATATGATTACTATCAAGTGCAGAGCGGGAAAATTTTAATATGATATTTTAAAATATAGTTGATTTTTACAAATAAGTATTGTATCCTATTATTATAGGAAATGAGAAAAACAGATGTGGTTTGCCTCCATCAAGGAGGTGAGGCGTATGATAGAAATACAATCATTAATAGCAACAATATACATATTATATTATTCATTAATTGGAGTAACTATCATAGCTATTGCCTTGATTATAGCGTTAGCAATAATTTTGAGCAAAAGCAATTAAACCAATAAAAAACACATCTGTAATTTGACCGTTGCTGATGTGTTTTTTCATATCACAATAGGCAAACCACATTTGTGGTTTCTCCATTTCCTATTTTTATTATAACATGAAAATAAGAAAAGTCAATAAAAAATATTTGCAAAATCAAGCTATTTAGTGATATGATAATAAGAGCAAAAGAAAAAGAAAATAAAAGCATTTAAATTTGGAGGTTACAAAATGGAAAAATTCGAGCATGAGTATAACGCAGATCAAATTCAAGTATTAGAAGGATTAGAGGCTGTTAGAAAAAGACCAGGTATGTATATAGGCAGTGTATCAGTAAGAGGATTACATCACTTAGTATATGAAATAGTAGATAACTGTGTAGATGAAGCATTAGCTGGATATTGTACACAAATTAATGTGGAAATTGAGCCAGGAAATATTATTAGTGTAGAAGATAATGGAAGAGGAATTCCTGTTGAGATTCATCCAAAAACAAAAATATCAGCAGCAGAAACTGTTTATACCAAATTACATGCAGGTGGAAAATTTGGTGGAGATAGTGGATATAAAGTTTCTGGCGGTCTTCATGGTGTAGGTGCATCGGTTGTAAATGCTTTATCTACTTGGACAGAAGTTACAATTCAAAGAGATGGCGGCATTTTCGAAATGAAATTTGAAAGAGGAAAAACAGTAGAGCCATTAACCAGAATAGGAGATTCAGATAAAACAGGGACAAAAGTTAGATTTTTAGCAGATGATACTATTTTTGAAACTTTAGAATATGAATATGAGACTTTGGAAACAAGGTTTAGAGAAATAGCATTCCTAACAAAAGGCCTAAAAATTAATATTCAAGATTTAAGAGATCCAGAAAATATAAAAAAAGCAGAATTTCATTTTGAAGGTGGATTAAATTCTTTTGTAGAATATTTGAATAAAAATAAAGAAAAAATCCATGATAAACCAATTTATATTGAAAGAGATGGAGAAGTTCCAGTTGAAATTGCATTCCAATATACAACAGCTTATTCTGAAAATATTTATACTTTTGTGAATAATATTAATACCATTGAGGGTGGAACACATCTAGAAGGCTTTAAAAGAGGATTAACCAAAGCATTTAATGATTATGCAAGAAGTCATAATTTAATTAAAGAAAAAGATCCTAATTTATTAGGAGAAGATATCCGTGAGGGAATAACAGCAGTTGTTTCTGTCAAAGTAAAAGAACCTCAATTTGAGGGACAAACCAAAACCAAATTGGGAAATAGTAATGTGACAGGTATTGTATCTAGTTTAGTAAATGATGCATTGTCTACTTTTCTAGAAGAAAATCCAAGTGTGGGGAAGGCTATTCTAGAAAAATGTATTAATGCTTCACGAGCAAGAGAAGCTGCTAGAAAAGCAAGAGAATTAGTAAGAAGAAAAAGCGCCTTAGAAACTTCTACATTACCAGGAAAACTAGCAGATTGTAGTAGTAAGGTACCAGAAGAATGTGAAGTATATATTGTAGAGGGAGATTCGGCAGGTGGTAGTGCAAAGCAGGGGAGAGATAGAAAATTTCAAGCGATTCTTCCACTTTGGGGCAAAATGCTTAATGTAGAAAAATCAAGAGCAGATAAAATTTATAATAATGATAAATTACAACCAGTTATTTTAGCAGTTGGAGCGGGAATCGGAAAAGATTTTGATATTACCAAAATTCGTTATGGAAAAGTCATTATTATGGCTGATGCTGATGTAGATGGTGCTCATATTAGAACTCTATTATTAACCTTCTTCTTTAGATATATGAGACCTTTAATTGAAAATGGAAATGTATATTTGGCACAACCACCATTATATAAATTATCTAAAAAAGGAATGGAAGATATTTATTGTTATACAGATGATGATTTAGCAAAAGCATTTCAAGATTTAGCCCAAAAGGGAATTGCAAGAGATCAAGTTGGAATTCAAAGATATAA
>CALYAE010000053.1 GCA_944393435.1 uncultured Clostridia bacterium | reverse complement strand
TTTAGGATTTTCACCTTTAGACTTTTTAAGTACTTCATCTTCATTTCCTAATCTTTCAACTGTTATCGTTTTTTCTTTTCCATTAATGTAGATGGTTTTAATTACATAGTATATGGTGACATTTTTTTTTTTTTTTTTTTTTAATCTTTTATTTTTAATCTCCTTTTTGTATTCTTTGTATTTTATACTACAACACGCAATGACACGCAAGAGAAAAAAGGAAAATTTGACAAAAAAATTAAGCACTTTCAATGCTTATATCGATTTTGTATTTAATTAACTGTCAAATTCCCATATTCACGCTTTTTAAAAAAACGTGAATACTTTTTCTTTTGCATATATCAGCACATATTTCATGACTTGTCATTTTCAAAAATTTATGATATAACCATAACAGTTAATGAAATAGAATTTAAGAAAAACAAAGTGGGGGTTTTTTATGAAGGAAGAAGCAATTGCCATATTACAAAGATATGGTCAAAACCATCTTTTGAATTTTTTACCATTACTTAATGAAGAAGAAATACATAATCTAGAAGAACAAATTTTGCATATTGATTTTGAACAATTACAAAAATTATATGAAAAAAGCAAACAAAGTGATATGCTAGAAGAAAAAAAGATAGAGCATATTCCATATATTGATAAGGAAAAATTGTCTCCTCAAGAATTAAAAGAACTAGAAGAGGTTGGAAAAAAAATTATTTTAGAGCAAAAATATGCGGTTGTTACTATGGCAGGAGGACAAGGAACAAGACTTGGTCATAAAGGGCCAAAAGGAACATATTCTTTAAGTACAATAGATGGACCAAAATATATTTTTGAAATTATTGTAGATAGGTTAAAAAAAGCAAGACAAAACTATGGTGTAACAATCCCTTGGTATGTAATGACAAGTAGAGAAAACCATAAAGAAACGCTTGAGTTTATGGAAAAAAATGAATATTTTGGCTATGATAAAGCAAAGGTAAAATTTTTTATGCAAGGAGAACTTCCTTTAATTGATCAGGAAGGGAAAGTAATCCTTGGTCAAGATAAAAAAATAAAAGAAGCAGCAGATGGGAATGGAGGCATTTATGAAGCCATGTTCCAAAATGGAATCTTGCAAGATATGAAAGAAAAGAAAATTGAGTGGATTTTTGTAAGTGGGATTGCTAATATTTTATCTAATTTTGTGGATCCAATCTTAGTAGGACTTACCATTAAGCAAAATCATGTAATTGCTTCTAAATCAGTTGTAAAAACAAATCCAAAAGAAAAAGTGGGCGTATTTTGCAAAATGAATGGAAAGCCAAAGGTAATTGAATATATTGATCTACCAGAAGAAATGGCAGAGCAGACTGATGAAAATGGAGAACTGCTTTATGGAGAAGTGAATATTGCCACTCACTTATTTCATTATAGTGTACTAGAAAATCTAGCAAACTCAAAACTTCCTTATCATATCGCCGTTAAAAAATCTGGCTATTTAACGGAAAAAGGAGAATACATAGAACCAGAAGGACCTAATATTTATAAATTTGAAACTTTTATTTTTGATGCATTTGTCAGATATGACGACATGACAATTTTAAGAGTAAAAAGACAAGAGGAGTTTGCACCTGTAAAGAACAGAACGGGGAATGATAGCCCTGAAACTGCAACAAAACTGTATAATGCGATGCTATCAAAATTTTAAGAAACATTTAGGATATTTAAAAAAATTTAAAATGAGAAAGGAATTTTAAAAACATGGAAAAGGTAATTGGTTTAGTAATGGCAGCCGGGGTTGATAACAGAATGAAGTCTAAAAAATCAAAATTAGCACAAGAATTATATGGAAAGGCTGTTATTAAAAGAGTAGTAGACAGTATTAAAAAAGCGGGAATTTCAGAAGTAGCAGTGATTGTTGGAGAAAATAAAGAAGAAATACAAAGTATTCTAAAAGATGAAGTAACCTATCTTTCACAACAAAAATGCTTAGGAACAGGGCATGCTATCATGCAAGCAACAAAATTTTTATCCAATAAAAAAGGAAGGGTATTAATTGCAAATGGAAACATTCCTTTAATTACCCCTGAAACAATTCAAACTTTGGTAGAAAAATCAGAAAAAGAACAAGAAGCAGTAACCATTTTAACAGGAATTATTAGTGAACCAACAGGTTATGGCAGAATTATCAGAAAAGATAACAAAATAGAAGAAATTATAGAAGAGGCAGAATTAACCGAAGCACAGCAAAAGATTTTGGAAGTAAATAGTGGAATGTATTGCTTTGAGATTAAAAAATTGTTAGAAATTATTGGCACATTACAAGCAAGTAGTATGGGACTTTATTATTTAACAGATGTCATCAAAATGCTAAGTACCAAAGGAGAAAAAGTAGGAGGGCTTTTAGTACAAGATAATACTGAAATTTTAAGTCTAAATACAAAATTGCAACTAGAAATGTTAACTAGAATTTTAAGAATCCGCATTAATACTATGCACATGAATAATGGGGTTACCATTGAAGATATGAATACAACATATATTTATGATGATGTAAAAATAGGAATGGATACAATTATTCATCCAAATACAACTATTAAATCAGGAGTAGTTATTGGAGAGGATTGTAATATTGGACCAAATGCTTATATTCGAGAAGGATGCAAGTTAGCAGATAAGGTAAAAGTAGGTAGCTTTGTAGAAATTAAAAAGGCAATTATTGGAAAAGGTTCTAAAGTGCCACACTTATCTTATATGGGAGACTGCGAAATAGGAGAAAATTGTAATATTGGTTGTGGAACAATTACTTGCAATTATGATGGAAAAAATAAACATAAGACCAAAATAGGTGATAATTGCTTTATAGGATCTAATGTAAATTTAGTAGCACCAGTAACTTTAGGAGATCATGTATTAGTGGCAGCCGGTTCTACTATTACACAAGATGCCCCATCTGAAAGTCTAGCAATCGCAAGACAAAGACAGGTGAATAAAGAAGAATGGAATAAAGGAAAATAAAATTCGCCATTAGGGACGTTCCTTTTTGGTAAAATTTTTACCAAAAAGGAACGTCCCTAATGGCGAAAAATTATTGTTGTTCGCCAGGTAGAAAATAATCTACAACGCCATATACTAAAGCACCAATGATAGCTGCTATCCAAGATACGGTATAGCCAGCTACAAAATATTGTGTAACATATAACACAACAGCAGAAAGGACAAAACCTACAAACCCTTTACCAAAAGAACTTGCATGTAATCCTGTAAATTTAGTAATTAAATAGTCAATTACAGTAAGAACAACAGCAGCTGCTGCTAATGCCCAAAAGCTGTTAATTTGAAATCCTGGTGTAAAAAATGCAGTAATTGCAAGAACGATACCAGCAGTTACTAATCTACCAACAATCTGCCAAACTGTGCTTTTTGAATTTGAGCTTGTTTGCGTGTTTGTGTGATTATCTGACATAATAAAACCTCCTTCATTTCTGAAAAATTGCCTATGATGAATTTCATGGTTTCTAGAATTATTATGAATCAAAAATAAAAATTTATTCACATTATGAATGAATAAATTTATTTTTTTGGTTCAAAATATTAATAGGATGATAAATTTAAAAGGAAAAGAGGAAATTTATGCTAATTACATTAATTCGTTCCATTTTATTATACATAATAGTATTAATTGTTATGAGGATTATGGGAAAAAGAGAGATTGGTCAAATGCAACCTTTTGAACTTGCAATTTCTATTATGATAGCTGATTTAGCATCAATCCCAATGGCAGATGTGGGAATTCCAATTTCTAACGGCATTATTCCTATTTTAGGACTTCTAGTGATGCATTTGCTGATTTCTTTTATTAACATGAAAAGTATGAGGGCAAGAGGAGTACTTTGTGGAAAACCTACAATTTTAATTTATCGTGGGAAAATAGATGAACAAGCCTTAAAAAAGGAAAGAATCACTTTAAATGAATTACAAGAAAAATTAAGAGGAAACAATGTTTTTCATTTAGGAGATGTGGAATATGCTATTTTAGAAACTAGTGGACAAATAAGTGTAATTGAAAAACCAAATAAAAGAACCACTATTCCGGAAGATTTTAATATCATGCCAGATTATGAAGGGATTCCTTATGATCTTGTGGTAGATGGAAAAATTATGCACGAAAACTTAAAACAAATTGGAAAAAATGAAATATGGCTTGAAAAAGAAGTGGGAAAATTTAAAATGAAGCCACACGAAGCATTAATTGTAACTTATGATGGAAAAGGACAGATATTTTGCCAGAAAAAAGATTAGAAAGGGTATTGAATATGCAAAAAGAAATTATCATTACTATTTTGGTAATTACTCTAGTGGTGATTGGAAATATCATCACACAAAATAATACAAAACATACAGTAGAGGTATTGAGCCATCAATTAGGAACGATTAGGCAAGAAGCAATTAAAGAAGAGGCAAATCAAGAAGAATTGAAAAAACAGCTAGAACAAATTGAACAAACATGGAAAGAAAGATATAAAATACTAGCTTATTATATTGAACATGAGGAACTAGAAAAAGTAGAAACAGAAATTACAAAATTAAGAGCTAATATTGCAACAAAAGAGTATCAAACTGCCGTAGAAAGTATTGATACCTGTAATTTTATACTGATGCATATTAATGAAAAATCTGCTTTGAAAATTGTAAATGTGTTTTAATATGCTAATTGGTTTATTATCTGGTGTCACCATTGGGGACGTTCCTTAAAAGTGACAAAAGTGTCACTTTTAAGGAACGTCCCCAATGGTGACACCCTAGCTTAAATAATTCTAAAAATAATAAAACTTAAAAACACATAAGCATATTTGTATGCTTTTTTGGTATGAAGCGTATTAGTAAAATGAAAAAACGTTTCTCTCATGGCACTTAGCTTATCAGCAAAAGTTACAATCACAGTTTCTTGGTAACGTGGCATTTTAACTGTTACTGGCCACATGTGGTTTAAAATAACATCTTTTTCAATATCATTTAAATCAAAAATCTCAGTTGCATTTTGTAGTGCAACTTTTGGATGCTTAAATGCATGAAAGCTACTCCATTTCTTGTCTTCTTTTTGATGAGTATGCCAATCATATAAAAATAGGTCATGTAACATCGCACCACGAGTAGCAGAAATATAATCTAAATGTAATTTCTTACAAGCAAGATAGGTAAAATAAGCAACCATGAGACAATGTTCATAACAAGATACTCCGGCATGTTGATTAAATTCTTTCATTTTTTGGACATTACTATCTTGTAGTAAATCATCAATGATACAGAAAAATTCTTTTGTAGGTTTGCTACTTAGCATAAAACATAACTCCCTTTTTTTCTAACTAATTCTATTATAGCATAAATTTAGGGAAATGACACTTACTTCATAAAAAATTAAGAAAGTTTTACTTTAAAAAACCATTAATAATCTGCTCTTGTGCCTCTTTTTCGGTGAGGCCAAGCGTCATTAACTTTACTAATTGTTCTCCAGCAATTTTTCCAATAGCAGCTTCATGAATTAAGCTAGCATCAATGTGATTTGCTACAATTTTAGGAGTAGAAATTACCCTTCCATGGTCCATAATAATAGCATCACATTCTACATGGCCAAAACATTTGTTATTTCCATTAACATTAGAGATGAATTCTTGCAAAGAGTGATCTTGTGCAATAGAACGAGAAGCAATATATACACTAGAGTTTTCACCATTTAAATTAATATCAAAAATACTCTGTGCAGTTTGATGATCAGCAGTCATCATACGTTCTGTTATTACCAAACTTGCATTGTTTCCAATTTCACCTTGAGTTTTGCGAATCGTAGATGAAACCCCTTTAATTTGTACACTTTCCATCTCTAAACTAGAATCATCCTCTAAATATAAAATAGTTTGAGGATTTAAAATTCTTTCTCCTGTTCCTTGTCCTTCTCCATGATGTTTTTCAATATATTTTACCTTTGCCCCTTTGGCTAAATGAAAAGTATGAATTCCATCATGCTGAGAAGTTTGACAAGAACTATTATGAATCCCACAACCTGCAACAATGACAACATCAGCATTCTCACCAATATAAAAGTCATTATACACTAAATCGGTAAATCCACCCTCTGTTAAAATAACAGGAATATGAACGCTTTCTTTTTTAGTATTAGGCTTAATGATAATATCAATACCAGGCTTGTCTTGTTTGGTAACAATATCAATGTTGGCAGTGGTATTTCTAGAAATACCTTTTCCGTTTTCACGAATGTTATAAGCACCAAAAGGTGTTTTTTCAATGTCAGCTACTGCTTTTAATAAGTTCTTTTCAATAGCATCTAATTTATTTTCAATTTCGTTACTCATTTACACTTCCTCCTTTTTCTAGCATTACTTTGCATGGTTTGGATGTAGTGTTTAAAAGTAAAGGAAGGATTTCTTCTTTTTGCCCAATTCCTTCTATCTTACCATCAGAAAGAAGCACAATTTCATCGGCAATGGAAAGAATTCTTTCCTGGTGAGAAATGATAACAATAGAAGAATCTTGAATTTCATCATGCATTTTTTCAAACACACGAATTAAACTATGAAAACTCCATAAATCAATTCCAGCTTCAGGCTCATCAAAAATAGTGAGTTTTGATTTTTTGGCAGCAAGCATAGCAATTTCAATACGTTTTAATTCTCCGCCAGATAAAGAATGACTAAGTTCTCTATTTAAATAATCTTTGGCACACAAGCCAACATCTGATAAATAATCACATGCTTCAGAAAGTTTGATTTTGCCACCAGAAGCAAGTTCAATTAAATCTCTTACAGTTAAGCCTTTAAATTTAACAGGCTGCTGAAAGGCAAACCCAATACCAAGTTTAGCTCTTTTAGTAATATCAAGATGTGTAATATCTTTTCCTTGGAAAAAAATTTGCCCAGAATCTGGAGTTAAAATTCCCATAATAATTTTAGCAAGAGTTGATTTACCAGAACCATTAGGCCCAGTAATAACAACGAATTTGCTAGGATCTATCTTTAAATCAATATGATCTAAAATTTGTTTATTATCTCTTGCAAATGAGATGTTTTTTAATTCTAACATAATTCCTCCTTTTTTATATATTCTGCTATATTTTAGCATAAAAGAGAAAAATGTACAATAAAAATGAGAATAATTATCAAAAAAAGAAAGACTTTATAAAAGCCTTTCTAGAATTTGAACAGCGTTAC
>CALYAE010000052.1 GCA_944393435.1 uncultured Clostridia bacterium | reverse complement strand
CTTATTAGCATTAGGAATTGTTATGGTATTATCAGCATCAGCACCTTCAGCTCTAGCAGAAGGTGGGGAAAGTTATACCTATGCGGGAAGACAATTATTTTTCCGGTATTTTAGGTATTATTTGTATCTTTATTATCTCTAAGATTGATTATCGTTTTTATAAAAAACTATATTGGCCAGCCTATTTTATCTCTTGTGGTATTTTGCTTCTTGTACTAATACCTGGTTTAGGAATTGATGCAGGAGGAGCCATCCGCTGGGTGGCAGTACCAGGACTTGGTCAATTTCAGCCATCAGAGCTTACCAAAATAGGATTAATTGTTTTTTATGCAGGATATTTATCAGATCATAAAGATGAATTAAGAGATTTTTGGAAAGGATTTGTAAAACCACTTTGCTTTTTAATTCCCCCAATTGCAATTCTTTTCTTTATTCAAAACCACTTAAGTGCTTCCTTAATTATAGGAATGATTACCTGTGTTATGATGATAATTGCAGGGTCAAAATTGATTCACTTTATTGTATCAGGGCTACTTGCAGGTGGGGCCTTAGGTACTTATTTAATTTACAAAATTACAACAGGAAATGCTGAAGATGGAGGATTCCGTCTAGGAAGAATTATCTCTTTTCTAGATCCATGGGCAGATGCAACAGGAACAGGATGGCAAGTAGTACAAAGTTTATATGCAATTGGCTCAGGAGGACTATTTGGCGTAGGTCTTCGGAGAGAGCAAACAAAAATATCTATACATATCAGAACCACAAAATGACTTCATTTTCTCCATTGTAGCAGAAGAACTAGGTTTTATTGGATGCACGATTATCATTCTTCTTTTTGGAGTTTTAATCTGGAGAGGAATTTTAATTGCTATGAAAGCTCCAGATACGTTTGGAGCGTTGTTAGCTACTGGTATCATTAGTCTAGTAGCAATTCAAGTGGTATTAAATATTGCAGTTGTGACATCTTCTATTCCAAATACCGGTATTTCACTTCCATTTTTTAGTTATGGAGGAACAGCACTATTTATTTTATTATGTAGTATGCGGTATTTTGCTAAATATCTCAAGAGCCGGAAGCAAGGTATGAATATAAAGGAGAATTTTTATGAGAGTAGTAATAGCAGCAGCAGGCACAGGAGGACATATTAACCCAGGAATTGCCATTGCAAATGAAATTAAAAAACAAGAGCCAGATTCACAAATTCTATTTATTGGAACTAATAGAGGGTTAGAAAATGATTTGGTTCCAAGAGCTGGTTATGAACTAAAAGCTATTAATGCTTATGGTTTTGATCGTACCCTTTCGATTCAAAATTTTAAGAAAATTTATCAAACATTTCATTCCATCCAAGAAGCAAAAAAAATCATCACATCTTTTAAGCCAGATGTTATGATTGGAACAGGTGGCTATATTTGCATACCAGTAGGTTTAGCTGCTAAGAAAAAAAAGGTTCCTATTGTATTACATGAAAGTAATGCTTTTCCAGGCATGAGCATAAAGTTGTTATCTAGTAAAGCAAGTAAAATATTATTGGGTTTTGCAGATGCAAAGCCAAGGCTTCCAAAGGCAAAAAAAATAGTGGTAACAGGAACCCCTACAAAAGTAAAAAAGATTATGCTAACAAACACTAAAAAACAACAATTATTAAAGCAAAATGAATTAAAAGAAGATAAGCCAATTGTTCTTTTCTTTGGAGGAAGCCAAGGAGCGCAAAGTATTAACAATAGTCTTCTTGAAATCATTGGGAAAAAGCAAAATCAAGATTATCAAATTATGTGGGCAGCAGGTCCTTCTCAATATGAAGGAATTAAAGAACTCCTAAAGCAAAAATATCACCTAGAAATAGAACATATTACGAATACTAAAATTGTGCCATATATCTATAATATGGAAGAAATGATGAATCTTGTAGATTTAATAGTTGCAAGAAGTGGAGCAATGACTATTACAGAAATTGCAAATGTGGGCAAACCAGCTATTTTTATCCCTTATCCATTTGCAACAGAAAATCATCAAGAATATAATGCAAAAGTATTAGAAAAAGTAGGAGCCGCTAAAATAATTTTAGATAAAGATTTAAATGCAAAAACTTTAAATACTATGATTTGCCAAATGGTTAAAGATAGAAGTCAGTTACAGCAAATGGGAGAAAAAGGATATGCAGTTTCTATTCAAAATGTTGAAAAAAGAATTTACGAAGAAATAAAAGAAACTTTAACAGTAAATTAATATTAACTTAAAATAAAGAAAATAACTTGAAAAAATTTCCAAAAACGACTTGTAATTTTTGGAAAAGAAAGATATAATTCATAGTATTCTAGTCTAAAGAAAAGGAGGGGGAAAAACAGATGCAGTGTCCGAAACAAGTCTATGGAAAGACTACTTTGATAGCAGAAGAACTATACAAAAGTTATCCCATAGAATTAGAGTATTATGAAACCAAAAGTAGGACAAAAACAGGAAAAATATATGGCATCGGAATCACGAAAAGATATACAGATGATAAAGAAGTAAGCGTGGAACAAAAAGAATTTAATAATATCATGTCAAAAGAAATAGAAGTCAAGAAGTTATTACAAATGCTATTAGTAAATAAAGTAACACCAATTACTCTAAAAGATGTATTGCAAGATTTAGTGATTGTTTAGGTATAAAACCTCTTAAATTACAAAAAATGTAGTTTAGAGGTTTTCCTTTTCTTTTATTTAAAAAGGGAAAACAAGAAAAATACTTGCAGTTTTCATAAAAATAAGTTATGATATAAAACTGATATAGAAAAAAGAGGAGAAAAACGATGGCAGATAAATTAATTATCGTGGAATCACCTGCAAAAGCAAATACTATCAAAAAATTCTTAGGAGGTAGTACAAAAGTAATGGCCTCTATGGGGCATATTCGTGATCTACCAAAATCTAAAATGGGAGTTGATATTGAACACGACTTTGAACCAGAATATATTAATATAAGAGGAAAAGGAGATCTTATCAAAAGTCTAAAAAAAGAGGCAAAAAAAGCCAAACAAGTTTATCTAGCAACTGACCCTGACCGTGAAGGAGAGGCAATTGCATGGCATTTGGCTCATATTTTAGACATACCAGAAGATAGTAAATGTCGTGTTACTTTTAATGAAATTACCAAAGAAACGGTAAAAGAATCTATCAAACATCCAAGAAAAATTGATAAAAATTTAATAGATGCGCAACAAGCAAGACGTGTTTTAGATAGAATTGTAGGCTATCAAATTAGCCCTGTTTTATGGAAAAAAGTAAAAAGAGGTTTATCAGCAGGCAGAGTGCAATCTGTTGCAGTAAAACTGATAGTAGATAGAGAAGAAGAAATTGAAAAATTTATTCCAGAAGAATATTGGAATATCTATGCTACTTTGTTTGAACCAAATTCTAAGAAAGATTTTAAAGCAACCTTTTATGGGAAAGCTGGTAAAAAACTAGAGCTTCATACAAAAGAAGAAGTGGAAAAAATATTAAAAGCAATTGAAAAACAAACTTATCTTGTAAAAGAAGTAAAAAAAGGAGAAAAGAAAAGAACACCAGCTCCACCTTTTACAACTAGTACCATGCAACAAGAGGCATCTCGCAAGCTAGGATTTACTTTGAAGAAAACGATGTCTGTTGCCCAAGGGCTTTATGAAGGAATTGCAGTAGGAGAAAGAGGAACTGTTGGTTTAATTACCTATATGAGAACAGATTCTACCAGGATTTCAGATGAAGCAAGAAATGCAGCTAAAATCTATATTACAGAAAATTATGGAGCTAGCTTTTATGAAAACCGTTATTATAAAACAAAACAAAATGCGCAAGATGCTCATGAAGCAATTCGTCCAACTTACGTTGACTTAGAGCCAGAGAAGATTAAAGATTACTTAACCAAAGATCAATATAAATTATATCGATTAATCTATCATCGTTTTATTGCAAGCCAAATGGCTCAAGCAATTTATGATACGATTACAGCACAAATTCATGTAAATGATTATGAGTTTAGAGCAAATGGACAGACTTTAAAATTTAAAGGGTTTATGACACTATATGTGGAAACTTTAGAAAATGAAAAAGAAGAAGAAGATACTTCTATTCCAGACTTAATTGTTGGTCAAGAAGTAAAAGAAAAGAAATTAGAGCCAAAACAAAGTTTTACACAGCCACCAGCAAGATATACAGAGGCAAGTTTAGTAAAAGCCCTAGAAGAAAAAGGAATTGGAAGACCAAGTACGTATTCGCCAACCATTACTACCATTTTAGAAAGAAGATATATTCAAAAAGAACAAAAACAGTTAATTCCTACTGAGTTAGGGAAAATAGTAAATAAATTATTAGTAGAAAACTTTAGCGATATTATTAATGTAGAATTTACCGCTAAAATAGAAGAACAGTTTGACCAGGTTGCTGAAGGAAAAGATAAATGGAAAAAAATCATTCGTGAGTTTTATGGACCATTTCAACAAGAAGTAAAAAAAGTAGAAGAAGAACTAGAACATGTGAAATTAGAAGACGAAGTATCAGATGTACCTTGTGAAAAGTGTGGGAGAATGATGGTTTATAAATATGGAAGATATGGAAAATTCTTAGCATGCCCTGGATATCCAGAATGTAAAAATGCCAAACCAATTGTTGAAACAATTGATGTTCCTTGCCCTGTATGTGGTGGAGTGGTTCAAGTTAGGAAAACAAAACGTGGTAAAAAATATTATATTTGTGAGAATAATCCTAAGTCTTGTAAGTATATCTCATGGAATGAGCCAAAAGTAGGAGAAATTTGGAAGCCAGAAGAAAATACCAAAAAAGTGAAAAAGCCGAAGAAATAAGTGACAATACTTGAAAACCCAGAAACTTTATAGTATAATTATAACTTGATAAAATTCTGGGAGGAGATTCCATGCTAAGAAATCAAGAAGAAATTAGAGAAAAGGAGAACCACCGAGTATTTAAGCAATTATTAAATGCCTTTTTGCCATCTCAAGAAGAAAAACAAGTAAAAGAAGAATGCACGCAAAATGTAAAAGTGGTTCCTAAAATTTTTTATAATGAATTTACCAAACAATTAAAAGTAGAGTTTAAAATAGGAGACAAACAACTCTACAAATTAAAAAACTTGCCAGAATTCTATGAAAAAATGTTAAATAAGGAAATTTATCAATATGGCACAAAATTGGATCTCTCTCATAGAGTAGAGTCTTTTTGCGACCAGTCCCTTCCTATTTTAACATTTTTATTAAATTATGCAGAAATTATGAAATATCATAATGAGGTAGCAAATACTTATCATTACTATAAGAAAAACTTTATTCAAGATCATATTCTTATTTCTAACACTGGCTTAGATGACTTTTTCAATAGTCTAGAAAACCAAGAAGTTTTATTTGAAAAAGGAGGAGTAGAAAAAACAATCTATTTTTCTTCAAAAGAGCCAAAAATTATTTTTACCATGACACAAATCCAAAATAATAAATTTAGATTAACTTGTAATATTGATATCTTCCGTTATGACATTTTGCAAGGGAAAGAATATCTCTACATGCTATTTCCTGATAAAATTTATCGTTGTAGCCAAGAATTTGTAGATACTACCTTAAAACTACTAGAAATTTTCAGGAAAAATTTTACTCATGAAATTATCATGGATGAATCCGAATTAATAGATTTTTATTCTTGCATTGCACCAAAAATGGAAGATAAAATCGAAACAAAACAAATAGATGAGGCAATTGCCAAAAAATGTATTCCTAAAAAACTAGGAGTAAAAATCTATTTAGACTATGATCAAAACAATCATATTACTGCACAAGTTAAATTTTGCTATGGACAGCAGGAAATCAATCCGTTTTTAGAAAAAGAAAGCCATTTTGCCAGAAACAGAATTGGAGAAAACTTAGCCTTAAATCAATTTTTAGAAACGGGATTTCTATTAGATAAAAATCATGCTTCTTTAATCTTAGTAAGTGAAGATAAAATCTTTCATTTCTTATCAGAAGAAATGGAAGACTATATGAAGAAATATGAAATTTTAGTAACAGATCAATTTAGAAAAAAAGAAGTCACCAGCTTCCAAATGAAATCTATTGGAGTAAGAATAGAAAATAATTTATTACAAATAGATTTATCTAAAATAGGAATTGATTTATCAGATTTAAGTCAAATGCTACAAAAATATCAATTAAAAAAGAAATTCCATCGTCTAAAAGATGGTAGTTTCATTAAGTTAGAAGAAAATGAAACTATGCAATTTTTAGAAGAATTAAGTATGAATACAGAAATGGATTATGAAAGCCTACAAAAAGGAACTTTAAATCTTCCAAGCTATCGAAGTTTATATTTTGATAAATTATTAGGCATGCTTAAAAATGTAGAAATTAGAAAAGATGATTCTTATCAAACCATAGTAGAACAATTAAAAGAAAATCAAAACGCAAAAAATATGGAGGTACCTAAAAATCTAAATGCCACTTTAAGGACTTATCAAAAAATAGGATATGAGTGGCTTAAAACATTGGATAAATACGGTTTTGGTGGAATTTTGGCAGATGACATGGGGCTTGGAAAGACGCTCCAAATACTAGCGGTTGTTTTATCATATATAAACAGCTGTAAAGAAAAAGCAAAACCATCTTTAGTAGTGTGTCCAAGTTCACTTACTTTAAACTGGTTAAATGAAGCGGCAAAATTTACGCCTACTTTAAAAACATGTGTTATTAGTGGAAATGTAACAGAAAGAAAAAATAAAATTAAAAAAATACCAAAATACCATCTCATCATTACTTCGTATGATTCTCTAAAAAGAGATATTGAAACTTATGAAGAACAAGAATATGAATTTCAGTATATGATTGCAGATGAGGCACAATATATTAAAAATAATAATACTCAAAATGCAAGAGCAATTAAGAAAATTATGGCAAAAACAAAGTTTGCTTCTACTGGAACTCCTATTGAAAATTCCCTTTCAGAACTTTGGTCGATTTTTGATTATATTATGCCAGGCTATTTATTTCGCTATCGTAAGTTTAAAGAGCAATATGAAACACCAATTGTAAAAGAAAATGATGCTAGTGCTTTAGCAAAATTAAAAAGAATGATTGAGCCATTTGTGCTAAGAAGAATCAAAAAAGAGGTATTAACAGAATTACCAGATAAAACAGTAACCATTCTATATAATGAAATGGGAGAAGAACAACAAAAGATTTACTTATCTTACCTAGCAAGAGCAAAAAAAGAAGTAACAGAAGAAATTAAGGAAAAAGGATTTGAAAATAGCCAAATTAAGATTTTAACTCTTCTAATGAGACTTAGACAGATTTGCTGTCATCCAAGTTTGTTTTTGCAAGATTATCAAGGAGAAAGTAGTAAACTAAACCAATGCATAGAAGTGATAACAGATGCTGCTTTAGCAGGACATAAAATCCTTTTGTTTTCAGGATATACTTCTATGTTTGAACTCATAGAAGAGAAGCTAAAAGAAAAAGGAATTTCCTATTTAAAATTAACAGGGCAAACTAAAGTATCAGAAAGAATAGAATTAGTAGATCAATTTAATGAAGATACTTCTATAAAAATATTTTTAATTTCCTTAAAAGCAGGAGGAACAGGTTTAAACCTAACAGGAGCAGATATGGTAATCCACTATGATCCATGGTGGAATTTGTCGGCGGAAAATCAAGCAACAGATAGAACTTATCGAATAGGGCAAAAAAATAATGTACAAGTGTATAAACTAATTACCAAAAATTCCATTGAAGAAAAAATTTATGAATTACAACAAAGAAAGGCAAAACTTGCAGAAGATATGTTATCTACTCAAAGTACTTTTATTAATCAACTATCTAAAGAAGATATTATGGAATTATTTGGCTAAGAAGGAGTAAAAATGGAATCATATATCACAATAATAGGTGGAGGGTTAGCAGGAACAGAAGCTGCCTATCAAATAGCAAAAAGAGGGATTCAGGTGAAATTATATGAAATGAAACCAAAAGTGTTTTCACCTGCACATAGTGATGCAAATTTAGCAGAAATTGTTTGTAGCAATTCTTTTAAATCAAATTTACATACCAATGCATGCGGTTTATTAAAAGAAGAACTAAGAAAACTAGATTCCCTTTTAATTCGTATTGCAGATGAGACAGCCGTTCCAGCTGGACAAGCACTAGCGGTTGATCGTAAGCAGTTTTCCAAAAGAGTAACAGAAGAATTAGAAAAAATGGAAAATATACAAATTATTAGAAAAGAAGTAGGAAAGCAAGACATTAGGAAGCCTACTCAAGGCTATACACAGATAGAAGAAATGGCAAAAGAGGGAATTGTTATTATCGCAACAGGTCCTTTAACTTCTGATTCCTTGTCAAAAGAAATTATAAAACTAACAGGAGAAGATAAACTCTATTTCTATGATGCAGCAGCACCTATCATAGAAAAAGAGTCTGTTAATATGGAAATTGCCTTTTGGGGAGAAAGATATGAGCAAGAAAGAAGAAAAGAAGAAACCATAGAAGACTGGCAAAAAAGAATAGAAAAACAAAATCAGGCAAGTTATTTAAATCTTCCAATGAACGAAGAAGAATATGAGAAGTTTTGGACAGAACTTGTGAATGCCCAAATTGTAACTTTACATGACTTTGAAAAAAGGGAATTATTTGAAGGGTGTATGCCAATTGAAATTATGGCCAAACGAGGAAAAGATACACTTCGATTTGGTCCTTTAAAACCAGTAGGATTTACAGATAAAAGAACAGGAAGAAGACCTTATGCAGTAGTGCAATTAAGACAAGATAATAAAGAAGGCAATCTATTCAACATGGTAGGATTTCAAACCAACCTAAAATTTGGGGAACAGCAAAGAGTGTTTCAAATGATTCCTGGTTTAGAACAAGCAAATTTTGTGAAATTTGGTGTTATGCATAGAAACACTTATCTACATTCTACTAAATTATTAGAACCAACTGGTAGGTTAAAACAAAATTCCAATCTTTATTTTGCAGGGCAAATTACAGGAGTAGAAGGATATGTGGAATCAATTTGTTCGGGAATGGTAGCAGCTTTAAATGCACAAAAACAATTGAAAGAAAAAAACAAATTGCAAAATCCAATCATTTTCCCTAAAACTACCATGATAGGTGCTCTGATGGATTATATTTCTACTTCAAATGAAAATTTTCAGCCAATGAATGCTAATTTTGGGATTTTACCTCCATTAACACAAACGATTAAAGATAAAAAACTAAAATATACAAAACTAGCAGATAGAGCACTAGCAGACTTAGAAGAAATGTTACAAATAGATGACAAATAGATTAAATTTTTGTAACATTTTCAACAAATTTACATAATATGGTTGCAAAAACAATGGGAATATGGTAGAATTTAGTGTGGAGTGAAAAAATCTTGAAAATAAATGGAGGATTTTATGGATAAAGAAAAATTAGAAGAATACAGAGGAAGACTAGAAGACTTATTAGAAACCATGGAAATTAGTTTTAAAGATAGCGAAAAAATAGCAGAATATGAAAAAAGATTAGAAGAATTAGAAAAGCCAGTTGACATGACAGATGTAGGCTCAGCATTAGTAATTGATAGAAGACATCAGGCTATGGAGGAAAAAGAATATCCTGATGATGAAGAAGGTAAATTATTAAGCGAATTAGCAAAAAGAAGATCAGATGAGAGAATAGAAATCCAAAAAATCTCTGAAATTATCGAACAGATTAAAACAATCAGACAAAACAAAAAAGAAGCTGAAAGAGCTGACATCTCCTCTGCTTTAGAACATGTAAAAATGCAAGAAGAATTATATAGCCAAATTGCTCAAGATCAACAAGAACTTCAAGAGCAAATTGCCCAAAAACAAGAAGAAATTCAGAAACTAAGAGAAAAAACAGAGAAATTAAAACAAGATGAAAAAGAACTTGTTTCTCAAATTAGTGATAATATTACGATTATGGGAATGAAAAAGCCAGATTCGATGGTTTATCAATCAGCTAGTAAAGAAAATGCAAAATTAATTGCTAGCAAACGAGGAAAACTTGCAACAATTAAAAGAAATGAAAATAAAATTGCCAAAACAGAAAAAGAAATTACTTCTTTACAAGATAATTATCAAGAACTAGATGATTTTATTGCAAAATTAACTGAAAAGCAAAAAGATCTTAAAAAAGAAGACCTTCAAGAAGAAATGATACAAGAAGAAGAAACAAAACAAGAAGTAGAAGAACAAAAACATGAGGGAAAACCATTACCACAAGATGAAATTAGAAATCAACCACAAGAAGAATTAGAGCCATTATCAGAACCAGCTGTACGTTTTGTGCCACAAAGGCAATTTGCAGAGCAAACACAAACAGAAAATACCATCAAAGGAATTAATTTTACTATTGAAAATGGAAATATACCTTGCTATTCAGTTGTAATTGTAGATAAACATGGACAAGAACAAATTCGTTCTTTTACAGGATTTCAATATGTTGATACAGTTGCCTACCAGATGAAACAAGACCAGATGAATGAGTTAGAAAAACAATTAGAAGAGAAAGGTCTTAATGAAACAAGAAAATTCTATGATAGGGGATTAACAGAAGTTTTAAGTCAAATTGATGCAGAGTTTGGTACAAAAGGTGTTAAAAAATATGAAAATATGATTCGAACCAAACATCAACAAACAGGAATTGATGAAAAAACAAAACTAAGTATTGATTATGATTTTTCTGGACTTTATGGCAAGATTCATACTCAAGAAAACAAAGCAAAATTAAAATCACTTCAAAAAGTAGCAAAGGCAGGACAAAATGCAACTAATAAAATAGCAAGTTATCAAAAAGCTCCTAATATCTTAAAAAGATTGTGGAAGAGAATGAATATAAAACTATTAACTGAACCAGCAGAGAATCTTCCAAATGATCAAAGAAACCTTGAAACAGAAATAGAATATAAACAAAATTCTGAAATTATAAATCTTATTGAAAAGAACTATCAGATTTTACGTGATGAAGAGGGATTTGATATTAATACTTTTATTGAAAGCTATGATTTAGATTCAGCAGAAGCAGAAAAATATAGAAAAATGCAACAAGAATATCAGAAAAAAGAGCCTCAGCAAGACTGGAAAGAAAGTCTTAAACAAAAAGTGGATCCTATCGGTGAACAAATCAAACAAAAAGTAGATCCTATTCAGCAGCAAGTAGCAACAAGAGTAAATGCCATGATGTATGGTCTACCAAATAAAAAAGATCCAAGATATGATATCACAAAGAAAAAATTACAGCAGTATAAAGAGGAACAAAAAGCTGACAAAGATGATCAAAGACAGTAAATTAAGTATTGACTTTTTTAGTAAAAAATGGTAGAATAAATACCGCTAGTGTAAAATGCATGAGATATGTATTTTAGCTAGCGGTATTTTATTTTGAAAAGAGGTGAAATTTAAGTGCCAACCATTAATCAATTAGTAAGAAAAGGTAGAAAAAGTTCTACAACAAAATCAACAGCACCAGCTTTACAACATGGCTATAACTCTATGAACAAAAGAGTGACTAACAAAAGATCACCACAAAAAAGAGGTGTATGTACTGTTGTAAAAACTGTAACTCCTAAAAAGCCAAACTCTGCTTTAAGAAAAGTAGCCAGAGTAAGACTTTCTAACGGATATGAAGTAACATCTTATATCCCAGGTATTGGACACAACTTACAAGAACACAGTGTTGTTTTAATTAGAGGAGGAAGGGTAAAAGATCTTCCAGGTGTTAGATACCACATCATTAGAGGAACATTAGATACAGCAGGTGTAAAAGATAGAATGCAAGGTCGTTCTAAATACGGGGCTAAAAAACCAAAGAAATAAAAATTAAAATGGTGCTAGATAATATTTACTAATTTAAGGTGCTTAAATTTAGAATAAATTATTGTAGCACTATGCGGGAAAGAAAAACTTTCCAGAGTACCTAAAAATCATACTTTTTAGTATGAAATTATAAAAAGGAGGGAAGAATAGTGCCAAGAAAAGGATTTATTGCAAAAAGAGAAGTTTTACCAGATCCAATTTATAATAGCAAAGTTGTTACAAAATTAATTAACAATGTAATGCTAGATGGTAAAAAAACAGTTGCTCAAGGGATTGTATATGATGCATTTGACATCATTAAAGAAAAAGAGCAAAAAGATCCACTAGAAGTTTTCCAAGCAGCACTTGAAAATGTAATGCCAGTTCTTGAAGTAAAAGCAAGAAGAATTGGTGGTGCAACAT
>CALYAE010000051.1 GCA_944393435.1 uncultured Clostridia bacterium | reverse complement strand
ACCAGTGATAGAACAGGAGAATTAGAAGCAGGAACGATAGAATTTGAAGAATATGTGTGGCAAGGAGACGGAACAGCAAGCATCGTCATCAGAAACAATAGTCTTGATACAAGTTACCACTTAGAATATAGAATAGGCGTAGATGGAGAATGGACAGAGATTGCAAGTGGACAAAAAATCACAGGATTAATGCACGGACAAACAGTATATGGAAGATTATATGATGGGGTAAATGAAGCAAGTCCAGCAAATGTAGAAATATTAGATCAAGGCAATCCAATCATTCAGGTAGAAGCACCAAGCGGAAGCATTACCACAAATAGTATTACAGTAAATGTGCTAAGTACGCAAGATAACGAAAGTGGAATGCCAGAAACGCCAAGTTATACTTATTACATTAAGAAAACAGAAGAAGCAGATACCGCATACACAGCAAAAGAAAGTAATAGTACAACTTATTCATTTACAGGTTTAATTCAAGGAACAAGTTATGATGTAAAAGTAGAAACAAAGGATAATGCAAATAATGTAGGAGAAGCAAAAGAAACAAATATCACAACCAAAACAGTACCAGGAGGAGAAGCAGGATTAGAGCAAGGAGCAATTAGCTTTGGAAACCAAACATGGAATCCAACAAGCCATACCGCAAGTGTAACAGTAGATACCAATACCAGTTATAAAATAGAATACCAAGTAAATGCAACAGAAGAAGATGGCTGGACAGAGATAGCAAAAGCAGGAAGCATTAGTAATCTAACACACGGACAAACCGTATATGCAAGATTATATGATGGAACCAACTATGGAGATGAGGCGAGTGTAGAAATAGTAGATGGAACAAAACCAACTGCACCAACGATTAATATAACATCAGGAACACCTGGAAATAATAGTTATTATAAATCTAATATAACAGTAAGTATCACAGCAGGAAGTGATAATGAAAGCGGAGCAGATAAAATAAGATATAGTGTAAGTGGAGCACAGACAATAGGAGAAACAACAACAGCATCAGGAACAACAACAGCCAATATCACAATAACAGCAGATGGACCAAGTACGATAACAGCCTATACGATAGATAAAGCGGGAAATATATCAGACGCAAAAACACAGGTAGTAAATAAAGATAGTACAGGCCCAAGTACAGCAACTTTAACAGTAAGCAGTTATGAAGAAACAAGCATAGCAGTAACCGCAAAAGGAGCAGATAGTACCTCAGGAGTATATAGCTATAGCTTCCAAAGAAGTACGACAAGTAGTACATCAGGCTTTACGACAGTAGCAACCAAAACAAGTACAGCAAGTAGTTATAGTTATACCTACAAAGGGCTAACAGAAGGAACTACCTATTATTTAAGAGTAATAGTAACAGATAGAGCAGGAAATACCAAAACAGGAACAGCAGTGGAACAAGTAGCAACTAAAAAATTGGCAACCAATGTAAATGAACTAAAAGAAGGAGATTATGTATATTACTATGATAAAAATAATGTAAGAAGAACATGCGTAGTATTATATGATGCAAGTTCAAGATATGGAGTGCAAATCATAACAATGGAAACAGTAGAAGAAATAGAATTGGGAAATGAAACAGGAAAATATGAACAGGAAAGTACTAGTACAAACGATTTTAACTTAGCAAAGAGTAGTTATAATGGTGCAATCAATACCTTAAATAGGAGAGCAACAGAAGGGTATTTAAATACGAGTTACGCAAGTGATGCAAGAAGTGTAGGAAGTGTACCAAATAAGAAAAATGCACAGAGTGGATATTACACTAGAGATAGTGGTTGTATGTCAAAGTATAATAGACAATTTAGAGATGAGGATTCAAATTATGAAACGGATTGGAATAAGATGCAAGAACTAGGGATAATAGGAAGAGCAATTTTTTGGCTAGCCTCGCGTTATCAGGATGGAACTTCTCGTAGTTCAGAATTTTATGTTAGGTGTTCATCCGCATCTGGCAGTTTAGCTTATCAACCCATTTTAGGAGTATATTGTGATTCTGCTAAAGCGAGTTATTGTGCTAAAGCTGGATTACGCCCCGTATTTAAGCTAATATCTTCAGTTAAAATTACAGGAGGGACAGGCGAAGTGGATAGACCATATACATTAGGCACATAATTATACAAGAGGCACCATTTGGCGCCTCTTTTTCTTCTTTTTTTGTTCACAATCTAGACATAAATACTTTGTATAATATATAATCATTATGACAAAACAAGGGAGGAAAATTATGATGAATGATATTACCATTTTAATAGTAGATGATGAATCGAGAATGAGAAAACTCATTAAAGATTTTTTAATTCAAAAAGGATACCATATTTTAGAAGCAGCAGATGGGGAAGAAGCCCTTAAAGTATTTGAAGAACATCAAAATGAAATTAAACTTATTTTATTAGATGTGATGATGCCAAAATTAGATGGTTGGTCTGTACTTCGCCAAATTCGTCAAACTTCTAAAGTACCTATTATTATGCTAACAGCAAGAGGGGAAGAACAAGATGAGTTATTTGGTTTTGAACTAGGAGTAGATGAATATATTAGTAAGCCATTTAGCCCTAAAATTTTAGTAGCAAGAGTAGAAGCAGTGCTAAAAAGAACTTTAGGAGATAAAACCACAGTAAAAGATTATGGCGGAATCACAATTGATCCAGAAGGAAGAACAGTCAAAGTAGATGGAAAACAAGTTGACATGAGCCTAAGAGAATATGAACTTTTAAAATACCTAGTAGACAATGAAAATATTGCATTATCTCGAGATAAAATTCTAAACAATGTGTGGAATTATGATTATTATGGAGATTCTAGAACCATTGATAGTCACATCAAAAAAATTAGACATAAACTTGGTAAAAAAGGTAAATACATAGAAACCATGAGAGGCGTCGGTTATAAATTTGAAATTAAATAGGTGAAAAAATGAAAAATTTAAAAAGTAAATTAAAATCAGTCCGTTTTAGGCTATTTATCGTGCTTTGCATTGTTACAATGTTTTTAGTAATTTGTTTGGTAAGCATTAATAATTTAGTACTTGGCAATTTTTACTTATATAGCAAAACAAAAACCATTCAAGATGTATACCAAAAAATAAATGATTATTACACAAATCCAAGTTTAGATGTGAATTTAGAAGAAGAATTAAAGAAGATTGCATATAAAAATAATTTTGATATTCTGATAAAAACAGATACTAACCTTATTTTATTTTCCACAGACAAAGACTTTTTAGAAAGCCTAAACCGTATGACAGAAATACTAGAAAGAAAAATAGAAATTCATCAAGAATCAGATACCATTTATTCAGATGTGAATATGGAAATTCGAAGAGTAACAGATACTGCTAATAATTTAAACTATATTTTACTGTCAGCAAGGCTTGTGAATGATTATAGTTTATATATTCGTATCCCAATTGCACCAATTGAAGAAAGTGTAAATATTTCCAATAATGCATTAATTTTAATTGGTATTTTCACTATCTTAATTGCTTCTTTTATTGCATCTTTTGTTTCTAGAAAGTTTACAACACCAATTTTGCAGTTAAATGACATTACCAAAAAAATGGCAAAATTAGATTTTAGCCAAAAATACAGAATTACAGATTCAGATGATGAAATTAACGAACTTGGTAAAAACATTAATACCATGTCAGATAAGTTAGAGACAACGATTAAACAATTAAGAGAAAACAATATTGAGCTAGAAAAAGATATTGAAGAAAAATCAAAAATCGATGAAATGAGAAAACAATTCATTTCAGATGTATCCCATGAACTAAAAACTCCAATTGCTTTAATTCAAGGGTATGCAGAAGGATTAGTGGAAAATGTAAATTCAGACGAGGAATCTAGAAAATTCTATGCAGAAGTAATTTTAGATGAATCTAATAAAATGGATCGTTTAGTAAAACAATTATTAGAATTAATGAAACTAGAATATGGAAAAAGAGATTTTAAAGATGCTAAATTTGATTTAGTAGAACTTATCCAAGAAGTAATTCGAAAATGCAATGTTATGTTAGAAGAAAATAAAATACAGGTGGTCTTCCAAAATGAAAATCCAGTTTATGTTTATGCAGATGATTTTTATATTGATCAAATTGTAACAAACTATTTTACTAATGCTATGAAACATGCAGAAGAAATAAATGGGAAAAAACAAATTGAAATTACCATAGAAGAAAAACAAACAAAATATAGAGTTAATATCTTTAATACAGGAAAGCAAATAGAAGAAGAAAACTTAGATCGAATTTGGGGCAGATTTTATAAAGTAGATAGTTCTAGAAACCGTGAAACTAGTGGAAGCGGAATTGGCTTATCTTTAGTAAAAGCGATTCAAAATAACTATGGAAATAGCTATGGTGTAGAAAATAAAGAAAATGGTGTATTGTTCTATTTTGAAATTAATAAATGTTAAGAAAGTTACTAACATTACAAATTTACTTCACAAAATAGACATAGACAAAAGATATAATAAGTTTAACCTTAAGGAAGAAGGAGTGGTGCCTATACGAAACTGATGATGGAATGCTCATGAAAGTAAAAACAATTACCCTTAAAATTTGAAATTTAATGATAAAATAGTAAGTTTTGAAATGAAATTTTGCAATTTGCCTAAAATACATGTATATTCAAAAACTTACTATTTTTTTGTCATAAAACATGAAGATGACGGCTTTTGTCGAATCCTGTCAACGAAAAATGCTTTACAAATTATGGAAAATATTGTAGAATAAAGAAGACTTAAAAAATTGCAATTTTTTAAAATTTCTATGAAGGTACAAATTTGTACTGGAAATAGAAAGAAATTCTAACAAAAGGCAGGTGTAGTTTATGTGATTACTTATACCAAAAAGAATTTAGATTTCTTAACATTTCTAATCACTTTACTAATTTTTCTTCTGATTTATCTGGCAAATTCTATTTCTTTATTTTCTTTTTATGATAACCCATCTAAAACAATTCAAAATTCTAATCAAGTTTATTCTAAAATTTTTCCAATCAAACAAGAAAATTCAAATCAGGAAATAGCAGATAAAACAATTGCAAGTGTCCTTGCATTTCAGTCCAATTCCAATATCCCAAATCAAACAAAAACAAATAATGCCAATCAAGAAATAACGCAAAATGAAAATATGCAAACACAAAGACAAACCATACAAAAAAATAAAACAAATAAATGGAGAATTCAAATTCCAAGAATTAATTTAGATGTACATATTCAGGAAGGAACCAGTTACTCTGTATTGTTACAGGCAGTTGGTCATTTTGAAGGTACAGCAAAATGGAATGGAAATGTTGGGCTTGCAGCTCATAATAGAGGATATCAGTGTAATTTTTTTGAAAAAATTAGAAATCTAAAAATCGGTGATGAAATTATTTATACCACTACAAATGGCAAAAAAGTTTATAAAGTGCAAACGAATAAATTAATTCAAGATACAGATTGGAGTTACTTAGAGAATACACAAGATAACAGAATTACCTTAATTACTTGTGAAGAAAATAGAAAAGAATACAGAAGATGTGTGCAAGCAGTAGAAATTGCAAATTATCAAATATAAAAGTAAAAAATGAAGAAAGGAGAATATGCTTGTAAAAAATAACAGCATAGAATAAAATTATGAAAATAAGCAGAAAAATAATGATAGTACTAATCATGACGATTATTTTATTAAGTAGTATTTCGCAAATTTTAGCAGGAGAGGTAAAAGCTGCGATTCTTCCCATTACAAAAGCAGATTTATATTCCAAAGGAACCGTTTGCTTCTTTCGATATGGGGCAATGGGAATTGATGTAGAGGTCATCGTTTATCAAAAAGATGGAATAGAATATCCAGCTTATTGTATTAATAAAGGAAGGCCAGGAGTTACATTAGATCATGAATATTCTGTATCGATTAATCAAATGCTTTCTAATCAGAAAATTTGGAGAGCAGTTATTAATGGTTATCCATTTAAAACTCCAGAAGAATTAGGATGTAACAGTGTAGAAGAAGCCTATGCAGCAACCAAAATGGCAGTATATGATGCAATGTATAATTATGACCTAGACCTATTTACAATTTATGAAGACAAAGATTCTAATAGAAGAGTAGTGTTAGCAATTAAAAAAATCATTACGGCTGCTAGAAATTCAACAGAAACAAAAATTGCAGCAACATTAAATATTCAAGAAGAGAACAAAATCTGGCAAGTAGATACAATAGATAAGAATTATGTTAGTAAAATTTACAATGTAAAAGCATCAGCAGCAAGTGATAGTTATGAAATTACTTTAGCAGGTGAAAATGTAGAGCGTTTTAAAGTAACAGATGTAAACAATCAGGAAAAAACACAATTTTCAACCGGTGAAAAATTTAAAGTCTTACTTCCTATTTCTGATTTAGAAAAGGCAGGAGAATTTACAATTAGCGCTTTTGCAACTTTAAATACAAAACCAGTTTTTTATGGAGAAACTCCAAACCCAGAATGGCAAAATTTTGCCGTGACGGCAGGAACTTATGAAGAAACAGCTACTACTTTAAAACAGACTTATGAGGAAAATAAAACCAAAATTCAAATTCAAAAACAAGATGGAGATACCAAAGAGCCACTTTCCAATGGTGTATTTCATTTGTTAGATGAAAATAAACAAGTGCTTTATACAGAGCTTACTACTGATGAAAATGGAATGATAGAAATTGATTATCTACTTCCAGGGATCTATTATCTAGAAGAAGTACAAGCACCAGATGGTTATTATGGTTATGACGAATTAATTCCAATTGAACTTGGAATGCAAGAAACTTTTATTGTAAAAGTAGATAATTATGAAGAGCCAGAAGAAAAACCAGAAGATGGTCCAACTCCAGAGTATGAGGTATCCGTAGGAGAAAAGAAATTACCTCAAACAGGTTTTTAAATCTTACAGTAGAACTTCTTTCTAAATTATGATGCATTTGTTGACATTAAATAGGATAGAATATATAATAAAGACGATAAATACATATAGAAAAAAGAGTTTGGAAGGAAGAAAAAATGATTTCACAATTAATTTTTTTACTAATTTTAATTCTATTAAATGCATACTTTGCCTCTACGGAAATTGCTTTTATTTCACTCAATGACGCAAAAGTAGAAAAACAAGCCAAAGAGGGAAACAAAAAAGCAAAACAAATTCAAAAAATGTTAAAAAACCCAAGCAAATTTTTAGCAACAATTCAAATTGGAATTACATTAGCAGGATTTTTATCAAGTGCCTTTGCATCAGATGCTTTTGCCGATAGATTAGCTCCTGTTTTACATGAATGGATGCCATTTTTTAGCATTTCTGTTTGGAGTACCATCTCCATTATCCTAATTACTTTAATTTTATCTTTCTTTACCTTAGTATTTGGCGAATTAGTACCAAAAAGATTAGCAATGAAATATTATGAAAAAATCTCCTATGCAACCATTGGAGTAATTAGAGCAATTTCTTTACTTACTGCGCCATTTGTAAAATTATTAACTTGGTCAACCAATCTTGTTTCCAAGATTTTTGGAGTGAGTGAACAAGAAGAAGAAATTGTAACAGAAGAAGAAATAAAAATGATGATTGATCAGGGAGAAGAAAAAGGTTCTATTGAAGAAACAGAAAAAGAATGGATTAATAATGTATTTGCTTTAAATGATATTGTAGCATCCGAAATCATGACACACCGTACAGATGTATATGCCATCGAAATTAATCAAAATTTATATGATATCTTAGATGAGATTGATGATTATAAATATAGCAGAATACCAGTATATGAAGAAACTATTGATGACATCAAAGGAATTTTGTTTGTAAAAGATATTCTAAAATCTTTAAGCCTAAAAAAAGAAATTAAAATTAGAGATATTTTAAGAGAAGCCTATTTTGTACCAGAATCTAAACCAATTGATGAAATTTTCAAAGAATTACAAAAAAATAAAAAACAAATGGCAATTGTAGTAGATGAATATGGTGGTACAGCAGGAATTCTTACAATGGAAGATATTCTAGAAGAATTAGTAGGTAATATTTTTGACGAATATGATGACATAGAAGTAGAATATCAGAAAATAGATGAAAATACGTATTTGGTAGAAGGAAGTGTTAGTTTATATGAACTAAAGAAAATTGTAGATGTGGAACTACCAGAAGGAGATTACGAAACGTTATCAGGTTATTTAATTGAAAAATTAGGAAGATTGCCAGAAGAAAATGAACATCCTGTAATTGAAGACGAGAAATTAACTTATCGTATTGAAGAATATGAAGATAAAAGAATTCAATGGGTAAAAGTATGTAAACATCAACAAGAAACGTTTGAAGAAGACAAAAAAGAAGAAGTACAAGAAGAAAAATCAAAAAATAAAGAGAAAAAAAGCAAATAAGAAAGTAGAGGAAATAAAGGAAATGATGGGAAAAAGAAAATGGATTATTATAGCAATTATCGCAGTTATTATCATAGCAATTGCAGTAATTTTTATCATAAACGAAATGAGATATCATTATGAAATAGAAGAAATTAAACAGTACCATTATTTTGTTTTATCACAAGATGGAAAATATGGTGTAATTGATAAAAGTGGAAATATTGTAATTGAGCCAACTTATGAAGCAGTTCAAATTCCGAACCCATCAAAACCTGTTTTTATTTGTATTCGTAGCTATAATCAAGAAAATAAGGAATATGATACAGTAGTATATGATGATCAAAATCAAGAACTACTAGTAAATTACTCCAATGTGCAGGCTATTCCAATTAATACGAATATTGAAACAATTCCTTATGAAAAAAGTGTAGTAACCTATAAAAAAGACGGGAAATATGGTCTTGTTAGCTTAGAAGGAAAAGAAATCACCAAACCAATTTATGATGAAATTACAAGTATGAATTATAAAGAAGGAACCTTTTTAGTAAAACAAGAAGAAAAAGCCGGTGTCATTAATATGAAAGGAACAGTTATTATAGATAATGAATATGAAACCATTGCTTCTGATAACTATTATAATGAAACTACAAAAAATAAGACAACTGGTTTTATTGTAAGTAAAAAAACACAAGAGGGCTATCGTTATGGCTATATTGATTACCGAGGAAGAACGATTTTAGAGCCAGAATATACAGAGCTTGAAAGAGTAAATGAAGTAAGTAGTCAAAAAGATTTGTATTTTATCGCCTTTAAAGATGGACAAGCAGGGCTTCTAAAAAACAAAAAAATCATTTTAAACTATGAGTATGAAGATATTTCTTACAATTCTTTAAATGATATTTTTATCGTGCAGCGAAATGGTAAAAAAGGAGTTGTAAACAAAGAAGGAAATATTATTTTACATCCTGAATATGATAATATTTTATTTGGTGGTATGTACTTAAATACAGAAAAACAAAATGAAACTTTTATTTTTGATTTGCAGGGAAATCAAGTAGAAACAGATAAAGTTAGTTTGACAGCTACTGATAACGAAAATTACTATATTGCAATTGATGAAAATGATATTTATACAGTTGTAGATCAAAATGGAAATACATTAATAGATCGTGATTATAGTTATATAGAGTATTTACCAGGCAATTATTTTATTGTAGCACGTGATGGCAAAAATGGAGTAATTGATAGCACAGGTAAACTAGTAATTGATCTAAAATATACCAGCATTTTCCGTTTAAATGATACGAATATTTTACAAGCAGAAATTGCAGAAGATAAGACTATTGAGTTATATAATTTTAATATGCAAAAGATTGCTAGTATGGATCAAGCAATTGTAAGAGAATATGAACCATCAGAAAATATTTCACAAAAATGTATTATGTTAGCTTCTAGCGATGATTTTCTTTACTTTGACATGAGTGGAAATTCTTTAGAAGCAAAAGATATTTTTAAAAATAGTCAACTGTTTGCTAAAAAGATAAACGAAAAATGGGGATTTGTAGATTATGATGGCAACCTTAGAGTACAAAATGAATATGACATGGTGACAGATTTTAATGAATATGGTTTTGCAGGCATCAATCAAGATGGAAAATGGGGAGTTATCAATGCACAAGGCATCGTTGTACAAGAACCAATTTATGAATTAGATTGGATTCAGCCAAGTTTCTTAGGAACTTATTATCGTATTAACGCTTGGTATGGAGATGCAAGGTATAGTAATGATGTTATTTCAGAAGAGGAAAGTTAAAAGAAAGAAGGGCTTAAAATGTATCAAGAATTTGGAATTGAAAAAAAATTAGAAGACTTAGCAGTTCAAGTAGAAAAAGAAATAGCTGAAGAATTTGAAAAAATCAATCAAATATGCGAATATAATAGCTTAAAAGTACTAAAGGCATTTCAAAAATATCATATTTCAGATATGCATTTTAACAGTACAACAGGATACGGGTATTCAGATATTGGTAGAGATACAATTGAAAAGGTGTATGCAGAAGTTCTTGGTACACAAGATAGCTTAGTAAGAAGCCAATTTATTTCTGGTACCCATGCTTTAAC
Organism: uncultured Clostridia bacterium; assembly: GCA_944393435.1. GTDB lineage: Bacteria > Bacillota > Clostridia > TANB77 > CAG-508 > CAG-273. Next base: position 3,580 of record CALYAE010000051.1, on the reverse strand, counting down.
AGTTGCACTATTTGCCTTTTTGCGCCCTAATGATATCTTTTTAAGCATTACAGGGAAACCGTATGATACCTTAGATGAAGTAATTGGAATTGTAGATAATCCAAGTTCTTTAAAAGCATATCAAATTCAATATGAGCAAATTGATTTAGTGGAAAATGATTTTGATTATGAAGCAATTCAAAGGCGAGTAGAGAAAAAAGATATCAAACTAATCGAAATTCAACGTTCTAGAGGATATAGCACAAGAGATAGTATTTCACTTGATAAAATGAAGAAAGTAATAGAAATTATTCGAAGAGTAAACCAAGAAGTAATTATTATGGTAGATAATTGCTATGGAGAGATGGTAGATATCATAGAGCCAACAGATTTAGGTGCAGATGTAATTGTAGGATCTTTAATTAAAAATTTAGGTGGTGGTATAGCACCAAATGGTGCTTATATAGCAGGTAAAGAGGAATTAGTAGAACTTGCAGCCCAAAGATTAACTGCTCCTGGACTTGGAAAAGAAGTAGGACCAACATTAGGAATTAACAAACAAATTTTACAAGGACTATTTTTTGCACCAAGTGTAGTAGCAAGCAGTCTAAAAACAGCAGTATTTGCAAGTAGACTATTAGAAAAGCTAGGATATGAGACAAACCCAAAATATAATGAAAAAAGATCGGATATTGTACAAACTATTACCTTTCGTGATGAAAAGAAATTAATTCAATTTTGTCAAGGAATCCAAATGGGATCTCCGATTGATAGTCATGTAATACCAGAGCCATGGGATATGCCAGGTTATACTGATAAAGTTATTATGGCAGCAGGTGCTTTTACACAAGGATCCTCGATTGAACTTTCTTGTGATGCACCAATTCGCAAACCATATACTGCATTCTTGCAAGGTGGTCTTACTTATGAATATGGAAAATTAGCAGTATTAAAAGCAGCAAGTAATTTACAAAATTAGGAATACTTAAAAATAAATAAAGAGGAAATAATGAAAACAGTTATTATTGGTGGTGGCCCAGCTGGAATGATGGCAGCAATCAGTGCTAAAAAAGCAGGGGACCAAGAAGTCATCTTATTAGAAAAAATGGATTCTTTAGGCAAGAAATTGTTAATTACAGGAAAAGGAAGATGTAATATTACAAGTTCTCTCCCCATAGAAGAATTTACTCAAAATGTACCAGGAAATGGTATGTTTCTTTATAGTAGTTTTCATCAATTTACTAATCAAGATATGATCAATCTACTTCAAACACAAGGATTAAAAGTAAAAGAAGAAAGAGGACATCGAATTTTTCCAGTGACAGATCAAGCAAAAGATGTTCTTACTATCTTCTTAAAATTGTTAGCAAAATATGAGGTAAAGGTAAGGACAAATGCAAAAGTAGAACAGATTTTAGTAAAAGAAAACAAAGTAATAGGTGTGCAAGTTCTTTTGGATGGAAAGACAGAAAAAATTATGGCAGACAAAATCATCTTAGCAACAGGAGGAAAAAGTTATCCTGTTACAGGCTCAACAGGAGATGGGTATGATTTAGCAAGAAAAGTAGGTCATACTATCACAAAAATAAAACCATCTTTAGTACCATTAACTTGTAGCCAAAACAGTTTAAGTATTTGCAAACAATTACAAGGGCTAAGCCTAAAAAATGTAAAAATAAAAATAAAAGATACCCTAAACAATAAAATGATCTATGAAGATTTTGGAGAGATGCTATTTACTCACTGGGGTGTTTCAGGCCCCATCATTTTAAGTGGATCAGCCCACTTACTTCGTTATCCTAATATAGAAGAGCTTCTTTTAACAGATAAAATCCTACTTTCGATAGATTTAAAACCTGCTTTAGCAGAAGAAAAATTAGAGCTAAGAGTTTTAAGAGACTTTGAAAAACAGAAAAATAAAGAGCTCAAAAATAGTTTAAATGATCTACTTCCTAAAAAGATGATACAACCAATCATTCAGCTATCTGCTATTCAAGAAGATAAAAAGATAAATTCTATTACCAAACAAGAAAGGGAAAAACTAATATCTATACTGAAAGATTTTGAAATTATGATTCATGGTTTTAGACCAATTGAAGAAGCAATTATTACTTCAGGAGGAATAGAAATAAAAGAGATAAACCCAAAAACAATGGAATCTAAGTTAGTAGCAGGGTTATTTTTTGCAGGTGAGATTATTGATGTGGATGCTTATACAGGAGGCTTTAATCTACAAATTGCCTATTCCACAGGCTATGTAGCAGGTAGTCATGTCGTAAAAAAATAAAAAATGTAGGAGAAAATAGTGAAAACAATAAAGGAAAATGTAAATGCACAAATTAGCGAAAAAAAGTCAAAATTTATTGCAGACCTTATCTACGTTTCATCTGAAGAAGAAGCACAAGCTAACCTAGAACAAATACGAAAAAAATATTATGATGCAAGACATCATTGTTTTGCTTATCGCATTTTAGAAAAAGATACTATTTTAGAAAGAGCAAGTGATGATGGCGAGCCATCAGGAACAGCAGGAGCACCAATGTTAAATTTACTTAGTAAAAATGATTTAATGAATGTTTTACTAGTGGTAACTAGGTATTTTGGCGGAATCCTTTTAGGAACGGGAGGCTTAGTTAGAGATTATACTGAGGCAAGTCAGCAAGCAATAAAAAAAGCTAGTATAGTAACACAAAAATGGCGGCTTTGAATTAGAAGTAACTTTACCGTATGAAGAACTTGCAACTTTTAAGTATTATTGTCAGAAAAATGGACTTCTCATTTTAGAAACAAAATACGATACCAAAATACATTGTGTGATTGAAACAACCAGGGAAGAAAAAGAAAAAATAGATAAAGAATTAGATGAAAAACGACTTAATTTACAACAGGTAAAAATTATTCAAGAAAAAATGATAAAGAAATAGCAAAATAAACATTGAAAAATAAAGGGTCATAAAATAAAATGGAAAAATTTTCCAAAAAACTATTGCAAAATTTTAGAAAGCATAATATAATTTCAAAAGTAAAAAATGTAAAATATTTACAAATTTTGAAAGTAGGGGGAGAAAAATCGTGAGTGAAAAAATCACAGTGTTAGTAGCAGATGATAATAATGATTTTACCATGACATTGTCTAGCTATTTAGAAAAAGAAGAGCAAATAGAAATTATAGGAGTTGCAAGAGATGGAAATGAAGCCTATCGTATGGCAGAACAATTAAAACCAGATATTCTTTTACTAGATATTATTATGCCACACTTAGACGGATTAGGTGTTCTTGAAAAACTACATGATTCAGAACTAGACAAAAAACCATTATGTATCATCTTATCAGCAGTAGGACAAGACAAAATTACGCAAAGAGCCATTAGCTTAGGAGCACAATATTATATTGTAAAACCTTTTGATATCAATGTATTAGTCAAAAGAATGAAAGAATTAAAAAATTACCAATTTAGTCAATTTAAAGGACCATTTTTAAGCAGAGAAATTAAGAGTCAATATATCGATATTTCACCAGAAAAGAAAAAGAAACAAGAGAACTTGGAAGCATTAGTAACAAATGTAATCCATGAAGTAGGAGTACCAGCACATATAAAAG